>NZ_CP007410.1:600000-795000 GCF_000585995.1 Pseudomonas brassicacearum
TCGGCAGCGACACCGGCCTGTCGGCCATGGCCGCCCTCAAGCTCAGCCTCGGCGGCAAGGGCGCGAGCGTGCCAGCGGTACTGAACCTGTTGCAACTGATCGGCTGGGGCTCGTTCGAAATCATCGTCATGCGCGATGCGGCGAGCCTGCTCGGCGCGCGGGCCTTCAGTGAAGGCAGCCTGGGGGCGAATCCGTTGCTATGGACACTGTTCTTCGGTGCCCTGGCGACCCTGCTCGCGGTGAGCGGCCCACTGACTTTCGTGCGTAAAATCCTGCGTAAGTGGGGCATCTGGCTGCTGCTGGCGGCGTGTATCTGGTTGACCTGGAACCTGTTCGCCAAGGCTGACCTGGCGGCGTTGTGGGCCCAGGCGGGCGACGGTTCGATGCCGCTGGCGGTGGGATTCGATATTGCGATTGCCATGCCGTTGTCCTGGCTGCCGCTGATCGCCGACTACTCACGTTTCGGCCAGCGCGCCAAAAACGTCTTCGGCGGCACTGCCGTGGGTTTCTTTATCGGTAATTTCTGGCTGATGAGCCTGGGCGTGGCCTACACCCTGGCGTTCGCGCCGAGCGGTGAAGTCAACGCGTTGCTGCTGGCCCTGGCCGGTGCCGGGCTGGGCATTCCGTTACTGCTGATTCTGCTGGACGAGTCGGAAAACGCCTTTGCCGATATTCATTCGGCGGCGGTGTCCAGCGGCATGTTGTCGGGGCTGAAGGTCGAGCACCTGGCGTTGGCGATTGGCGTCATCTGTACCTTGATCGCCTGCTTCGCACCGTTGGCGCAGTACCAGAACTTCCTGTTGCTGATCGGCTCGGTGTTCGCGCCGCTGTTCGGCGTGGTGCTGGTGGACCACTTCATCCTGCGCAAGCGCAGCAGCCAGGTGGTGTCAGCCGCGTTGCGCTGGCCGGCCCTGTTGGCGTGGCTGGGTGGGGTGAGCACTTATCATTTGCTGGCCAACCTCTATCCGGATGTCGGTGCAACCCTGCCGTCACTGATTCTGGCAGGTTTGCTGCAACTGTTGCTGGGCCGAGCCTTCAGCTACGGCCGGGGAACAGCTCGGGCTTGAGGATGCCATTGAGGCGAGGATAGGCGATCTTCAGTTCGATATGACCCAAGGCGTATGGCGCGATGGTGCTCACTTCGTACTTGAGGATCACCCCGCCGTAGGTCAGTGCCACGTTCGGGGTTTTCTGGAACGACCACTGTTTCAGGAACTCCGGTTCCTGATCCAGTTTGGTGCTGATCAGCCAGCTGTTGTGCGCAACCTGGGCGGCTTTCCAGAAGGCCTCTTCCTGGCCTGGCAGCAGCATGTCCGACAACGTCAGTACCTTGTGCTGTGGGCGCGAATAGTTGATGAAACCGCGCCCCGGCGTACCGTGGGGTCCACCGGTGTCCAGGTAGCTGGACAGTTCGATGATCACCAAGCCGTCATGCTGCTCACGTACCTTGGCTTGTAAATAGCTGCTGTTGCCCGGTGCGGCGCTGCGCAAAAACTGTTCGCGATAGGCGGACAGCGTTGGCGCCACTGGGGCGCCCGGGGTGGAACGGGCCAATTCCAGCAGGCGTTTTTCGACAATGCCGTCCAGGGTCGGCTCGGCGGGAAAGCGCAGGGTGTCGATGTTCACTAAGGGGCAGTCGGCGCTGGCGCAGCCGGGTTGCAATTGCTCCGAGGCATCGCGGGTGGTTTCCAGCGGTGCGCGGTAGTTGGGTGCGAACAGACTTTGGCAGGCGCCCAGGGTCAGGGCAATGGCGGCCACGGAGGCAGTTTTGAAAAGCGACATGGGCGTCCTTCATGAAACAGGGAAAGGCGAAAAGTTACCCGCTTCGACTGTCAGCAGGACAATCAGTTCGCCACTAAGCTCATTAGAGTTCTTTCACCTTCTGCCGTCCATCTCGATGAGTGGAAAGGGGCTGCATCAAAGGGTATCGCCGCGTTAGGATGGCGCGAAGCCGAGGTTGGAACCTCGTATTGATCGACTGTAAACGAGGATTGTCATGACCGATTTCGCCAACGCCACACCGAGCACCGTGGACATCGTCAAGCGCGAGAGCTGCTACCAGGGCTTCTACAAGCTCGATCGCGTCCACTTGCGCCACGAGTTGTTCGCCGGTGGCATGAGCCGTGAAATCAGCCGGGAATTGTTCGTGCGTCATGACGCGGTGTGCGTGTTGCCCTACGATCCGCAACGCGATGAAGTGGTGTTGATCGAACAGTTTCGTGTCGGCGCCATTGGCAAGGCCACCAACCCTTGGCTGGTGGAGTTGGTGGCCGGCCTGATCGACAAGGACGAACAACCGGAAGAAGTTGCTCATCGCGAAGCGCAGGAGGAAGCTGGGCTTGTCTTCGCCGCCCTTTGGCCGATGACCAAGTATTTTCCATCGCCGGGCGGCAGCGATGAATTCGTACATTTGTATCTGGGGCGTTGCGACAGCACAGGGGCAGGCGGGCTGCATGGCCTGCTGGAGGAAGCCGAGGATATCCGCGTCAAGGTCTGGTCCTTCGAGGATGCCCTGCAAGCTGTGCGCGACGGAAAAATCTGCAATGCACCGAGCATCATCGCCCTGCAATGGCTGGCCTTGAATCGCGAGGAAGTGAGGGGGCTATGGTCCTGAACAAGCTGCGCGATCGCTATCGTGTCGATCTGGTGGGGTTGCAGGCGGCCTGCGAGGCCAACTACGCCCGCCTGATGCGCCTGTTGCCGGACATGCGCAACGACCCGGCACCACGGCGCATCGCCGTGACCCACGGCGACCAGATGCTCGGCGTGCTGGCCCTCGAAGTGCTGCAGACTTGCCCCTACACCACGACCTTGCAGGTGCGCCAAGAGCACAGCCTGCCCTGGTTGCCGGTGCCGCAGCTGGAGGTCCAGGTCTATCACGATGCGCGCATGGCCGAAGTCGTGAGCGCCGAACATGCACGACGCTTTCGCGGCATCTATCCTTATCCCAATGCGTCAATGCACCAGCCGGACGAAAAGGCCCAGTTGAATCTGTTCCTGGGTGAATGGCTGAGTCATTGCCTGGCGCTGGGCCACGAGTTCGAAGTCGTTCGGTAGTTGTCTTTCAAATACTGGACACTGGTTGTGAACCGGTTCCGGTTCGCGGGTTTCCCCTTTCGATCTTCCCCAGCATAATTGCGGCGTCATCCAACGGCGTGAGTGCGCCTGGGAGAGAGCGATTTGCCGAACGTATCCATCCTGACCACCGCCGATGCTGCGTTGCTGGTCCAGCTGTCCGACAGTCACCTGTTTGCCGAGGCCGAGGGTTCGTTGCTGGGCATGAATACCCGTGACAGCCTGCGGGCGGTCGTCGACCTGGTGCTCAAGCAGCAGCCGAAGATCGACCTGATGCTGGCTACGGGGATTTGTCCCAGGACGGAACGCTGGAGTCCTATGAGGCGTTTCGGCAGATGAGTGGGCGAATCGAAGCGCCGGCGCGCTGGATTCCAGGTAATCATGATGAGCCGCAGGTCATGCTGGAGGCGGCGGTCCAGAGTACGCTGCTCGATCCGGTGGTGGATGTTGGCAACTGGCGCATCACCCTGTTGGATTCCGCCGTGCCGGGGTCGGTGCCGGGGTTTTTGGCTGAGGAGCAATTGATTCTGTTGGCGAATGCCTTGAGTGAGGCGCCGGAGCGGCATCATCTGGTTTGTCTGCATCATCATCCGGTGTCGATTGGGTGTGAGTGGATGGAGCCTATTGGGTTGCGTAATCCGGAAGCTTTGTTTGCGGTGTTGGATCGGTTTCCTCAGGTGCGCGCTGTTCTGTGGGGGCATGTGCATCAGGAGGTTGACCGGGTGCGTGAGGGGGTTCGGTTGTTGGCTTCGCCTTCGACCTGCATTCAGTTTGAGCCGGGGAGTGAGGATTTTGCGGTGGGCTCGCAGGCGCCGGGGTATCGGTGGTTGCGGCTTTGGCCGGATGGGCGGTTGGAGACGGGGGTTGAGCGGGTGGTTGGGTTTGCTTTTACTCCGGACTATGAGTCCGACGGGTATTGAGTTCGGCCCAACTGTGGGAGCGAGCTTGCTCGCGATGGCGGTCTGATTGAGTACATATCCATTTCTGCGGTAACGGCTACTGGCGGTTCCGCTCTTACAGCGGCTCACTTTTGAGAAGCGCAAAAGTAAGCAAAACGCTTTTGCCCCACCACTCGGTGCCTCGCCTAGGCTCGGCATGCCCGAACGAAGGCATTGCTCCGTGGGCCCGCCGCGAAGGGCCATCCATGGCCCAGCGCAGCTATCCCGGCATCCATGCCGGGATGCCCACTGCGCAATACCTGCGTTCGGCCAGCGTGGTTAAAGGGGCGCCGAGATCAACGTCCACCGCGAGGCGGCCTTATAGCCGACCTGGCTCTTTTGTCGTACTCCGATCCAATTGTGGGAGCGGGCTTGCTCGCGAAGACGGCGGCACATGCAATGCTGATGCAAGCTGACCCACCGCTTTCGCGAGCAAGCCCGCTCCCACAGTGGATCGCAGGTGTACACAGATCTTGTGGCACAGCAGGTCCATTGTGGGAGCGAGCTTGCTCGCGATGGCGGCCTGACAGCCGACCAGGGTTTGTGGGAATGGTCGGACACACTTTCTGATTCAAGTAGATTTTTCCGACGAGTTCTGGCGGTTGCCGGGTGGGAAGGGCTGTCGCTAACCTTTTCCCGTCGCTGCCAATTCAGCGGCCGGGCCTGGAAACCCGATAAGTGAGCATGCAACAGCGCGCCACATGAGATACTGCATCGCTTTTTTGCGTGTGCAGTTCTGCGTTATGGCGGCTGTGCGCGGGAGACTTTCGAGTCTGCCGGGTTTGCTCCTTACTCCGGTTTTCCAGCCCGCGCATAGCTGCCACCTTCTCGCCTGGAAACGGGAAGTGGCGGCTCCATTACGCCAAAGGAGCTGCACTATGTTCAAAGCCACACCCAATCCCCCCGAAACCGATCCCACCTCAGCCCACGCCGGGCTCGATCCCCTAAAACTCGATGAAGCCGCCAAACGCGCCATCGACCACTATCTCGACCCCAAACCTCAAGCCAAAAAGAAACAGCCCCCAGGTCAACTGTTCACCGTCGTGGACGGCATCGACACCGAAAGCCTGCTGGCCAACCTCAGCGAAACCCTGGCCTCAGCCAATGCCATGGTCAGCGACCTTGCCTTCGACCTGGAAGGCTCGCGACGCCATGTTGCCCTTGGCATTCAGCAACTGATCGAGCTGGGCGCTTTATTGGCAAATCGGATGCTGGACAACGTCAATACACAACCCTGACCACACCGCGCGCAAAAGCGAGCAAGCTCGCTCCCACTGGAGAAACGCGATCACCCAAAACCAGGCCGGCTCTCAGGCCGCCTCGCGTCGGACGTTGATCTCGGCGCCCCATTAACCACGCTGGCCGAACGCAGGCATTGCGCAGTGGGCATCCCGGCATGGATGCCGGGATAGCTGCGCTGGGCCATGGATGGCCCTTCGCAGCGGGCCCACGGAGCAATGCCGGAGTGAGGGCACACCGAGCCTAGGCGAGGTGCCGAGTGGTGGGGCAAAAGCGCTTTGGTTACTTTCGCGCTTTTTCGAAAGTGACCCGCCGTCAGGGCGGAACCCTAAGTGGCCGTTACCGCAGAAATGGATATGTACCCAATCCAGCTGAAGGGGGCCGCTTCGCGCCCCAGCGGGGATAAATCCCCTCGCCACAGGGTTTTGTGTTGTCTTGGATGCACAGATCACCCCCAAACCCCCACAAACTCCCTGTAAACTCCGGCCTTTGCCCAACACCCAGGGAGTCGGCAATGTCGGGTTCTATCCTTTATATCCACGGCTTCAACAGCGCCCCAGCATCGACCAAAGCCAGTCAGCTGATCAAAGTAATGGCGCAATTGGGCCTGAGCGACCACCTACAAGTCCCAGCCCTGCACCACCACCCCCGCCAAGCCATCGGTCAGCTGGAACAGGCGATTGCACAACAGGGCCGGCCGCTGCTGGTCGGCAGCTCGCTCGGCGGCTACTATGCGACTCACTTGGCCGAACGCCACGGCCTCAAGGCGCTGTTGATCAACCCTGCCGTCAGCCCGCATCGGATGTTTGACGGTTACCTGGGCACGCAGAAGAATTTGTACACCGACGAAACCTGGGAATTGACCCACGACCACGTCACGGCCCTGGCCGAACTGGACGTGCCGGCGCCCCAGGATCCGCAGCGGTTTCAGGTGTGGTTGCAAACCGGTGACGAAACGCTGGATTATCGCCACGCCCAACAGTATTACCGCGCCTGTGCCTTGCGCATCCAGGCCGGCGGCGACCACAGTTTCCAAGGGTTTGCCCAGCAGTTGCCGGCGCTGTTGAGTTTTGCCGGCATTGGCGCCGATTTGTACCAGGCGATCGACTTCACGTCGCTGTGAGCCATCGCCCCTTTTTCATTGAACACTGACGACGAGACCCCATGGCCACTCCCAGCGCTAGCTCTTATAACGCAGACGCCATCGAAGTCCTCTCGGGCCTCGACCCGGTGCGCAAGCGCCCCGGCATGTACACCGACACCAGTCGGCCGAACCACCTTGCCCAGGAAGTCATCGACAACAGTGTCGACGAAGCCTTGGCCGGGCATGCGAAGTCGGTGCAGGTCATCCTGCACGCCGATCACTCGCTGGAAGTCAGCGATGACGGCCGCGGCATGCCGGTGGACATACACCCTGAAGAAGGCGTGTCGGGCGTCGAGCTGATCCTCACCAAGCTCCACGCGGGCGGCAAGTTTTCCAACAAGAACTACCAGTTCTCCGGCGGTTTGCATGGGGTGGGTATTTCCGTGGTCAACGCCTTGTCGAACCAGGTGCGGGTGCGGGTCAAGCGTGACGGCAACGAATACCAGATGACCTTTGCCGATGGCTACAAGGCCACCGAGCTGGAAGTGATCGGCACCGTCGGCAAGCGCAACACCGGCACCAGCGTGTATTTCGCGCCGGACCCGAAGTATTTCGATTCGCCGAAGTTTTCCGTCAGCCGCCTCAAGCACGTGCTCAAGGCCAAGGCCGTGTTGTGCCCGGGGTTGTTGGTCAGTTTCGAGGACAAGGCCACTGGCGAGAAAGTCGAGTGGCATTACGAAGACGGGCTGCGCTCTTACCTGGTGGACGCGGTCAGCGGTTTCGAACGCCTGCCCGACGAGCCGTTCTGCGGCAGTCTGGCCGGTAACAAGGAAGCGGTGGACTGGGCGCTGTTGTGGCTGCCCGAAGGGGGCGAAAGCGTCCAGGAAAGCTACGTCAACCTGATCCCTACGGCCCAGGGCGGTACCCACGTCAACGGCTTGCGCCAGGGCCTGCTCGATGCCATGCGTGAGTTCTGCGAATTCCGCAACCTGCTGCCTCGTGGCGTGAAGCTGGCGCCGGAAGACGTTTGGGAACGCATCGCCTTCGTGCTGTCGATGAAGATGCAGGAACCGCAATTCTCCGGCCAGACCAAGGAACGCCTGTCGTCCCGTGAGGCGGCGGCGTTTGTTTCCGGGGTGGTCAAGGACGCGTTCAGCCTGTGGCTCAACGCCAACCCGGAGACTGGCCTGGCCCTGGCGGAACTGGCGATCAACAACGCCGGCCGTCGTCTCAAGGCGAGCAAGAAGGTCGAGCGCAAGCGCATCACCCAGGGGCCGGCCTTGCCGGGCAAGCTCGCCGATTGCGCCGGGCAGGACCCGATGCGTTCCGAGCTGTTCCTGGTGGAGGGTGACTCCGCCGGTGGTTCGGCCAAGCAGGCGCGGGATAAAGAGTTCCAGGCGATCCTGCCGCTGCGGGGCAAGATCCTCAACACCTGGGAAGTGGACGGCAGCGAAGTGCTGGCCAGCCAGGAAGTGCATAACATCGCCGTGGCCATCGGGGTCGACCCGGGCGCCGCCGACATGAGCCAGTTGCGCTACGGCAAGATCTGCATCCTCGCCGACGCCGACTCCGACGGCCTGCA
The DNA here is from genome assembly GCF_000585995.1 of Pseudomonas brassicacearum. Taxonomy (NCBI): domain Bacteria; kingdom Pseudomonadati; phylum Pseudomonadota; class Gammaproteobacteria; order Pseudomonadales; family Pseudomonadaceae; genus Pseudomonas; species Pseudomonas brassicacearum. Next base: position 607,919 of record NZ_CP007410.1, read on the forward strand.
CATCGCTACTTTGCTCTGCGCCTTGTTCGTCCAGCATTTCCGCCCGTTGGTGGACGCTGGTCACGTCTACGTCGCGATGCCGCCGCTGTACCGGATCGACTTGGGCAAAGAGATCTACTACGCCCTGGACGAAGCCGAGCGTGATGGCATCCTCGATCGTCTGGTGGCCGAGAAGAAACGCGGCAAGCCACAGGTCACCCGATTCAAGGGCCTGGGTGAAATGAACCCGCCGCAACTGCGCGAAACCACCATGGACCCGAACACCCGTCGCCTGGTGCAACTGACCCTGGATGATTTCGAAGCGACGTCGGAAATGATGGACATGCTGTTGGCGAAGAAACGTGCCGGCGATCGCAAGTCCTGGCTCGAATCCAAAGGGGACCTGGCCGAGGTGCTGGCCTGATGCGCAACGGTTTCGCCCTGGCGTTGTGGCTGTGGGCGGGGGTGGTTGTCGCCGGGCCGGCGCCGGAACTGAAGTTGCTGTCCGAACACGCCGTCGATGGCATGCGCGGTGGCAATCTGTCCGGGCTGGCCTTGTGCGGCAGCGAAATGTGGACGGTCTCTGATCGCGACGATGATCGGATCTACCGCCTCACGCCTTCTGATGCACGGGTCTGGCCGGCAGAAGCGGTGGATATCGACGTGCCTGAGGTGCCCGACAGCGGTTTGCCCTGGGGCTTGCGTTCCCGGACCTGGGCGATGTCGTTCCTGCGTGGCGGAGAACTGGATTTCGAAGGCATCAGTTGCGACAGCGCCGGCAACCGTTATGTGGTCAGTGAGTCCCATGCCGCGGTGTTGCAGGTGCCGCCGTCGGGCCCCGTGTCCTGGTTGAAAATCGCCCCGACCATGATCCGCCAGGCCCGGGGCAGCGGCATGTTGTTGCATTTCAATGCCTTGTTCGAAGGCCTGGCGATCAACCCGGCCGGCGATCAGCTGTGGCTGGCGGCGGAGCGCGAGCGTCGCGGTCTGTTGCAGATCAAGCGCCAGCAGACGGTGTGGGACTGCGATGGCAATTGTGTGTTGCTGAGCGAAGCCGGGCGGGAGATGCAGCCGGCGCAGTTCCCCAAGGCCAAGGCGGTTTCGCGGGATTTCGCTGACCTGTCATTGTTCAATGGCAAGCTGTTTACCCTGGAACGCAACGCCTATCAGATCTGCCGGCGTGACCTGCAGACTGCCCAGGTCGAGCGTTGCTGGTCGTTCGCCGCCGAGGCGTTGCAAGACAATCGGCGTTATTCACAGGACTATGGCCTGGCCGAGGCGTTGATCGTGAACGCCGAGGGCGCCTGGATCGGCCTGGACAACAACGACGGTGCGCGCGCCGACGGCGAACGGCGGCCGATCATTTGGCGCTTCGCCACGCCGGACGGTGGTTGGAGCGCCTCGCCATGAGCCAGTCGCCGCCGGGCAAGCGCGCCGGCCGGGTGCTGATGATCGTGGCCTGGTGCGCGGCGCTATTCCTGGCAACGCGGTTTTTTGCCCAATGGGAGCAGCGTCAGCAGAACCCCAACACCGAGGTGTATTCGCAAAGAGGCGAAGGGTTTATCGAGGTGAAGCTGGTCGACAATACACAGGGGCATTTCGTCGCCAGCGGCCAGATCAATGGCCAGCCGGTGGACTTCATGCTCGATACGGGCGCCACCGACGTGGCTATCCCGGTTGAGCTAGCCGAGCGCCTCAAGCTGGAAAAAGGTTTCGGCGTGACATTGAGTACCGCCAACGGTTTGAGCGAGGGCTATCGCACCCGCATCGACCGGCTGCAATTGGGCGATATCGTCTTGCGCGATGTGCGTGCCCTGGTGGCGCCAGGCCTGGGTGGCACGCAAGTGCTGCTGGGCATGAGCGCCCTGAACAAACTTGAATTTACCCAGCGCGACGGCACCATGCTGCTGCGCCAGACAACGAACTGATGAGGCCCGCATGAGCGACATTCTTGCAGACAGCTTAGACGGCGTAGAACGCCGATCGCTGGCTGACTTCACCGAAAATGCCTACCTCAATTACTCCATGTACGTGATCATGGACCGTGCCTTGCCGCACATTGGCGACGGTTTGAAGCCGGTCCAGCGACGGATCATCTATGCCATGAGTGAGCTGGGGCTGGACGCCGACTCCAAGCACAAGAAATCGGCGCGCACCGTCGGTGACGTGCTCGGTAAGTTCCACCCCCACGGCGACTCGGCCTGCTACGAAGCCATGGTGCTGATGGCCCAGCCCTTCAGCTACCGCTACACCCTGGTGGACGGGCAGGGGAACTGGGGTGCGCCGGACGATCCCAAGTCCTTTGCGGCCATGCGTTATACCGAGGCACGTCTGTCGCGCTATTCCGAAGTGCTGCTCAGCGAACTGGGCCAGGGCACCGCGGACTGGGGGCCGAACTTCGACGGCACTCTCGACGAACCCCTGGTGTTGCCGGCACGTTTGCCGAATATTCTCCTCAATGGCACCACCGGCATCGCCGTGGGCATGGCCACTGACGTGCCGCCTCACAACCTGCGGGAGGTGGCCACGGCGTGCGTGCGGCTGCTGGACGAGCCGAAAGCCACGGTGGAACAGCTCTGCGAACATATCCAGGGCCCGGACTACCCGACCGAAGCAGAAATCATCACGCCGCGCGCCGACCTGCTGAAAATCTACGAGACCGGCCGTGGTTCGGTGCGCATGCGCGCCGTGTATCACATCGAAGACGGCGACATCATCGTCACGGCGCTGCCGCACCAGGTGTCCGGAGCCAAGGTGATGGAACAAATTGCCGCGATGATGCAGGCAAAGCCGTCGAAAGCCCCGCAAGTTGCCGACTTGCGCGATGAATCCGATCACGAAAACCCGTGCCGCCTCGTGATCATCCCGGTCAACAGCCGGGTCGACCATGACGCGTTGATGCAGCACCTGTTCGCCAGCACCGACCTGGAGTCCAGCTACCGGGTCAACATCAATATCATCGGCCTGGACGGCAAGCCGCAGCTGAAAAACCTGCGGGCATTGCTGGTGGAATGGCTGGAGTTCCGAGTCAAAACAGTGCGCCGGCGCCTGCAGTTCCGCCTGGACAAGGTCGAGCGTCGCCTGCACCTGTTGGACGGCTTGCTGATTGCCTACCTCAACCTGGATGAAGTAATCCATATCATCCGGACCGAGGAACACCCCAAGGCCAGCCTGATCGCACGCTTTGCCCTGAGCGAAATCCAGGCCGACTACATCCTCGACACCCGCCTGCGACAGTTGGCGCGGTTGGAAGAGATGAAGCTGCGGGCCGAGCAGGATGAATTGCTTAAAGAGCAGGCCAAGCTGCAAGCCCTGCTGGGCAGCGAAGCCAAGCTCAAGAAGCTGGTGCGCACTGAATTGCTCAAGGACGCCGAAACCTACGGCGACGACCGTCGCTCGCCAATCGTCGAGCGCGCCGAAGCCAAGGCCCTGACTGAGCACGATCTGCTGCCGAACGAGAAAGTCACCGTCGTACTGTCGGAAAAAGGTTGGGTGCGCTCGGCCAAGGGTCATGATATTGACGCGACGGGGCTTTCCTACAAGGCCGGGGACGGCTTCAAGGCCCTGGCGGCTGGGCGTTCCAACCAGTTTGCGGTGTTCGTCGACTCCACCGGGCGCAGCTATTCGGTACCGGCCCACACCTTGCCATCGGCACGCGGCCAGGGCGAGCCGCTGACCGGTCGATTAACTCCGCCACCGGGTGCAACTTTTGAATGCGTGCTGATGCCTGATGATGATGGGCTGTACGTTATTGCATCGGATGCGGGTTACGGCTTCGTGGTCAAGGGTGAGGATCTGCAAGCCAAGAACAAGGCGGGCAAGGCGTTGTTGAGCCTGCCGAACAACGCCAAGGTCATTGCGCCGCGGCCGGTCAGTGATCGCGAGAGCAATTGGCTGGCGTCGGTAACCACCGAAGGCCGGTTGCTGGTCTTCAAGATCAGCGACTTGCCGCAGTTGGGTAAAGGCAAGGGCAACAAGATTATTGGTATTTCCGGCGAACGGGTGGCCAGTCGTGAGGAATATGTCACGGATATTGCAGTGATACCGGAAGGCGCCACGCTTGTGCTACAGGCAGGCAAGCGTACGCTTTCGTTGAAGGCAGACGATCTTGAACATTACAAAGGTGAACGCGGTCGGCGGGGTAATAAGCTTCCAAGGGGTTTTCAGCGGGTCGATGCACTGCTCGTCGAAAACTTGAATTAGGCGTGCTAGAGGGCTTGGTCTGCGATTAAAAGCCGCAGGCCGATGCTTTCGCGCTGGAGTCGCGGCGCATATTCACGGATGATAGGCCCTTTCAAGCGCCGGCGTGGCCGAGCGTTCTTCATAATGACCAAGTTTTTTTTCACTGTGGTAAGCCTTGTGGCCGCCACCTGGACGGGACGATGACTGCTCTGCGCCTTCCTATTTTGTGGCTCGCTGGCCTGCTTGGCCTGGCGGGCTGCAGCGTCAATCAGCCTGTGTCGCTGTATCAACTCGACAGCGGCACCCCGGCCCAGCCTGCGCAAAGCGCTGGCATGGCGGTTTTGCTGGGCCCGGTGTTGATCGCCGACTACCTGCAACGCGAAACTTTATTGCAACGCCAGCCGGACGGCAGCCTGCAGGCTGCTGCTGACGGCCGTTGGGCCGGCAGCCTGTCCTCGGACATCGACCAGTTGCTGCTGCGTCAGGTGGCGGGGCATCTGGACAGCCAGCGCGTCGTATTGGCGCCGGCCACCCAAGGCTTTACGCCGGATGTCCAGGTACTGCTGTCGATCACCCGGCTGGACTCGGGCAAATCGCAACCGGCGGTGCTCGATGCGCAATGGCGACTGATCGATCGCCGCGGCAAGGTGCGTGAGAACCGCATCGTGCACCTGCAAGAGCAGCATGCCGGCACTACTGCGGCGCAGGTCCAGGCCCAAGGCGTGCTGCTGCAACGCCTGGCCGAGCAGCTGTCCGTGTCGCTCAAACCACTCGCCAACCAGCCTCCAGTGGCCGAAGCTCCGCGTAAGGCGGCTCCGAGCCAGGCTAAGCCCGCTGAGCCGGAAAAGTCCCCGAAGATCCCGATGGCCTTGCCGATTCGTACGGATATGGAAGTGTTCAGGTTCTGACGGTTGGACTGCAAACAAGACAAAGCCCGCGCTGATGCGGGCTTTGTTGTTTCTGCCAGTTGGATCTCTGGTGCCTGGACCGGCCCTATCGCGAGCAAGCTCGCTCCCACATTCAATCTCCAGTGAACCCAGATATTCTGTAGACCATGAAGATCTCCTGTGGGAGCGAGCTTGCTCGCGATGAGGCCAGTGCAGGCAACAAAAAGCCCGCAGACAATCACTCATCTCCCACATTCAATCTCCAGTGAACCCAGATTCTGTAGACCATGAAGATCTCCTGTGGGAGCGAGCTTGCTCGCGATGAGGCCAGTGCAGGCAACAAAAAGCCCGCAGACAATCACTCATCTGCGGGCTTCGTTATTTCAGGCCCCGGGACTCAGGCCTGGCGCTCATGCATCCGGGCCAGTTGTCGTTCCAGCATCGACGGATAAGGCTCCATCAGGCGCTCCACGCAGCACGCACCTTCGGGGCTGGCGATGGGGCGGATGCGGGCGCGTTGGCGGATCAGCGCATTGTCGTTGATCTTGCGCTCCACCAGCAGCAGGTTGCGGCTGTGTTGCGACAGGGCCAGGGCGTCCTGGGCGGTTTCGGTCAGCAACAGGTCGATCTGGCTCAGGCCGAACAGCCCATCGCCCAGGGTCAGCCCCAGCTGCAATTGCAGGGTGATGCCGCTGTCGGCGACTTCGATCTGCAACTGATGGCCCAGGGCTCGCAGCAATTCACCGCAGCAAATGGCGTTGGTCAGGTAGTCGTCACCGCTGTCCTCGGTGTGGAACAACATCAGGGTGCTACCGTCATTCAGGGTGTGCAATTCGCCTTGATAAAGCGATGCGGCCTGGTCGAGGCAGTCGCGGTAGCGTTCGAGCAGTTCCTTCAGGCGCGCTTGAGGCAGGCGACGCAATTGCTCCTGGGCGCCCAATTGCACCGCCAGCACGGCGCTGTGCTGTGGCTGGTCAGAGGCGACGGGCCTGGCGATCGGTTGCGGCTCCCCGGCAATCGACTCGTCCCGCAGGTCGGCAAAGGCGTCGTCGTCTTCATCGTCTTCAGCCGTGCGCACCACGTGGCGAGGCGCCGGTTTGGAGGCGGGCATCGGCTGGCTTTCGTCGAAGCCCGGATCGCGCAGGTTGCGTACTTCGAAGCCTGGCTCGGCATCGTCGTCTGCGTAGTCGATGTCTTCAGGCTCCGGCACGGGCTCGGGTTCCGGCGCGAAGCTGGCGTGCAGTTGCCGGGCCAGATCGCCGATTTCGTCCTGGCGCTGGGTGGCCGGGGTGTGTTCGTCGATGTCCCGCAGCCAGACGCGCAGTTGCAACAGCGGCGTGGAGATGTGCCGGCCCAGGCGCAGGCTCAGGGCCAATGCCAGCGCCAGCAGGATCGCGCTGAGGATGCCCATGCTTTGCAGGCTGATGGTCATCGGTTGCTGGAACTGGTCCATGTCCAGGCTGATGCGCAGTTGCCCGGCGGTCACGTCCTGGAAGGTGATCTTGCTCTGGTACATGCCGCCGGACTCGCCCAGCAGGCCGGGCTTGGGACGCTGGCCGGCCTCGGCGAGGATGCGGTTGTCCACGCTGTAGATGGCGGCGTGGGCCACCAGCTTGTTCTTGGTCAGGTTGTTGAGCAGCACGTTGAGGCTGAGGATGTCGTTGGACACCAACAGCTCGGTGGCGGACGTGGCGGTCTGGGTGGTCAGGCTCTCACCCAGGGCATCGGCCTGCTCATGCATGGCCTGCTTGAACTGCAGGCCCATCACGCAGGCATAGATGACCAGGGCCAGTGCGACCAGGATCACGTTATGGCTGGCAATGCGCAATGCAATCGGCACACGACGGTGGCGCAGTGCACGGAAGATCAGCAGGAAGAAGTTGTCGGTTTTGACTGGCGTGGGCCGGTTCACTGAGCTCGGCTCTTTGTCCGTGAAATTGACGCGCAGTATAGCGACAGCCCCATGACCGGCAAAGCACTGGCGGTGCCCGATGGTCACTGAATGTGGGTAGAATGCGGTTTTTTTCCACCTGCGGGGGTGCGCCTTGCGCGAAATCGTCCTGATAAACATCACTGGCAGTGACCGTCCGGGTCTGACTGCGGCCATTACCGGCGTTCTGGCCCAGGGTGGTGTGAACATTCTCGACATCGGTCAGGCGGTGATCCACGACACGCTGTCGTTCGGCATCCTGGTCGAGATCCCGGACGCCGAACAAGGCAAGTCGGTGCTCAAGGACATCCTGTTCACGGCCTACAAGCTCGACCAGCAGGTGCGTTTCACCCCGGTGTCCGAAGCCGATTACCAGCAGTGGGTGGCCGGCCAAGGCAAGAAGCGTCATATCGTTACCCTGTTGACCCGCAAGGTCACCGCCGAGCAATTGCAGCGCGTCAGTTCGATCACCGCCAAATATGACCTGAACATCGATCACATCGATCGCTTGTCCGGGCGCATGCCGTTGGATACCCCGGATGACAAGGGCAAGGGCTGCATCGAGTTTTCCGTGCGTGGCGAGCCGGCGGATCCCCAGGCGTTGCGCGCCGAATTCCTGAGCGTGGCCCAGGAGCTGAACGTCGACATCGCGTTCCAGGAAGACTCGCTGTTCCGTCGCAACCGTCGACTGGCGGTGTTCGACATGGATTCGACGCTGATCGAAGCCGAAGTCATCGACGAACTGGCCAAGGCTGCTGGCGTCGGCGACAAGGTATCGGCCATCACTGAGCGAGCCATGGCCGGTGAACTGGACTTTCGCGCCAGCTTCAAGGAGCGCCTGGCGCTGCTCAAGGGGCTGGACGTCAGCGTGCTGGACTCGATCGGCGCCTCCCTGCGCCTGACCGAAGGCGCCGAGACGCTGTTCGCCGAACTCAAGCGCCTGGGTTACAAGACCGCCATCCTGTCTGGCGGCTTCACCTACTTCGCCAAGCAACTGCAGGCAAAGCTCGGCATCGACTACGTGTTCGCCAATGAACTGGAAGTGGTGGACGGCAAGGTGACCGGCGTGGCCGTCGAGCCGATCGTCGATGCCCAGCGCAAGGCCGACCTGCTGCGTGAACTGGCCGAGAAGGAAGGCTTGCGCCTGGAGCAGACCATTGCCGTGGGCGACGGTGCGAACGACTTGCCGATGCTGGCCATCGCCGGTTTGGGCGTGGCGTTCCGGGCCAAGCCGTTGGTCAAGCAGTCGGCCAGGCAGGCGATTTCAACCCTGGGGTTGGATGGGGTGTTGTATCTGTTGGGGTTCAGGGATCGGGACGGGCAGCTCTGAGCCCTCCATCGATTTGAAGTGAGCGCTCTTGTGGCGAGGGAGCTTGCTCCCGCTGGCCTGCGCAGCAGGCCCGATGCGGTCAGCCTGACACACCTGGGTGGCAGGTTTTAGGGCCGCTTCGCGGCCCAGCGGGAGCAAGCTCCCTCGCCACAAAGGTTGTATGTTGCTGTCTAGAGCGACTTCCACAACGAATCGAAATTCCCCTCTTGGTCGCCGCCATCCTCGGTGGTACCTGCATCCTCCGGGTGATAAGCGAACTGATTGAAGCTGTGGGTGCTGGTGACCCGCCGGTCCAGGCCTGCTCGCCGCTCCTGGCCGTTGGTATTGATCAACACACGCTGGCCCTCCTGGAAAGGCATGCGGGGGGCGATCATGGTGGCAGGCAGGTCAATGGCGCTGATCTCGGGAAGTAACAGCCCGCGCAAGTAGTGACCGGGCCCAGTCTCTTCCCGGACCAGTTGCAGCCCGCAAGGCTGGGCATGGGGGGCAACCAGTTCGATGCCCATTTGCATGGCGCCATTGCGCACTTGGCGGATCCAGCGCACCACGGCGATGCTCCACGCTTGATCGCTGGTGTCCCGAATGCCGACCATTTCCCCGGCTTGCAGCTGTTCCGGCACCTCTTTCGGCCAGCCGAGGCAGTAACCTCCCGGGCTGTGGTTGATGATCGGCAAATCGTAGGTGGGGAAGTGGTGTTGGTTGTCGGAACTGCTGCCGTCGTCATCGGCCGGGTTGACCGGATACTCGATTTCTTCATAGGGCAACAGATCGCTGTCGCCAGCCGGGGCAGCGTCGAAGGCCTGGCTCCAGGTGTCGCCGGCCTTGGTGGGCGAAGCTTCGAAGCGGGCCTTGCGCGTGGTGGGGTTTTTCAGGATCTCGCTGAAAGAGCGCTCGCCGCCGAGGTAGTAGTGCAGCGCGCTCATGCCCACGCACAGCGTCAGCGTGCCGTTGCCTTCGGTACGCTGGAAACTGCGTTCGGCCGCTTCGCCCCAGGCGGCTTGCAGGTGATGCAAGGTATCGGTGCTCATGCCACCCGGTACCGGCAGGGGGTTATCGGCCGGTTTTTCCAGGTGGGTGGCGATCGCCTGCACCAGCGGCTGCGGATCAAACCCTTGCAGGGTCGGCTGTTGCTCGGCCCTGAATTTTGAGCGATAGCGTGGCCCGACATCCAGTTCCGGCGCGACAGCGAACAGGCCGGTGGCGGTTGCGACCGGGTCCAGCTTGACCCACTGGCTCCAGGATTCCAGGACTTCGGCCAACCGGGCGATCTGGCCCTGGCGCAGTTGATTGCTACGAGAGGCGCCCAGCAGCAGGGCAACGACATAAGTCTGTTCAGCGTTCAACTGATGAACCTGGCTGGCCAGTTCATCGCTGACGCTTTGGTGCTGTAGCCGGTGTTGGCAGGCGATCCGGTACAGCTGATGCAAATCGAGCCACAGCCCTTCGGGGACAGGACTGTACAACTGGGTGACCCGCAGCAGCGTACCGTCGAGGGCATGCATTGCCCGTTGCAACGCGGTGCTCAGCAGTCGGGCCTGGTCCTTGGTGTATTTCGGCGCGATCCGCGCCACGATTTGTTTATAGCCCACGGCCAGATGGGTTTGCAGGGCCTGGCACAGGTTGACGATTTTGCGTGAGCGCTCATCCAGCACGATGGCCTGTTGCAGGAAGTGACGCTCCAGGTGCTTGCAGACGTAATACACCTCGGGTCGCAGCAGTTCGAGCAACTGCAGGCGGTTATCGCTGGGTGTGAGCAACTGGTTGAGTTCGCCAAGGGCCTGATACAGCAAGCGGGCGGTTTCGCCGATGTTGGCCTTGGGCAGGTTGGCGATCCAGCGCTTGAGGTCGCGTGGCGTCGCATCGCAGAACGACAGGCGTGACTGCGTCGGGGTCGGGACGCGCAGTAGCTGGAGAGGGCTGGTCTCATTCATGCCGTGGACGGGCTCCGGCCGAAAATGAAGGGGATGTTTCCAACTCTAGCAGTTGTAGCCGAAAAGAAGTGCCCTATCTATGCTGGATACCCTGTGGGAGCGAGCTTGCTCGCGATGACGCCAGGACAGTCGGTATTGCTGTGACTGTTACATCGCCATCGCGAGCAAGCTCGCTCCCACACGGATGATTTTTACTCAGGCCTTTGGCAGTGCCAGCCCCTGGCCCATCTGCACTGGCGAGCCGGCCACTAGCGTTTCGGCCCATTTCACCTGGTCCGGCCCAAACAGCACGATGGCGGTCGAGCCCAGCTTGAAGCGACCCAGTTCGGCACCTTTTTCCAGGTGGATCGGCGCACGGGCGGCTTCGTCGTAACGGAAGGTCTTGAGTTCACGTTTAGGGGGCGTCACCAGGCCGGCCCAGACGGTTTCGATGGACGCGACGATCATCGCGCCCACCAGCACCACGGCCATCGGCCCGCGCTCGGTGTCGAAAATGCACGCCACGCGCTCGTTACGGGCGAACAGCTCCGGAACGTTTTCAGCGGTGGTCTGGTTGACCGAGAAAATCCGCCCGGGAATATAGACCATTTCCCGCAGGGTGCCGGCCAGCGGCATGTGTACGCGGTGGTAGTCCTTGGGGGAGAGGTAGATGGTGGCGAAGTCACCGCCCATGAACGGCGCCGCGTTGGCCGCGTCACCACCCAGCAGTTCCAGCACGCTGAAGCTGTGGCCCTTGGCCTGGAATACCCGACCGTGCTCGATCGGGCCGAGCTGGCTGACGGCGCCGTCGGCGGGGCTGAGGATCGCGCCCGGGGTTTCGTCCAGCGGGCGGGCGCCGTCTTTCAAGGCCCGGGTGAAGAATGCGTTGAAGTGCTCGTAGGCTGTCAGGTCCTCCACCAGGGCCTGGGACATGTCTACTTGGTAGCGCTTGGCGAACCACTGGGTGAAGGCATTCTTGAACCAGCGCACGCGGCATTCGGCAATGCAGCCGGCCAGCCGCGACAGCAGGTGGTGGGGCAATAGGTACTGAGAGAGGATGAACAAACGGTTTTTCATTAACTGTCCTTAAGAACCTTCAGAGCTCGATAGGGGTGTCGGGGTGGTTGCCCCATTCGCCCCAGGAACCGGCATAGCCTTTGACCCGCGGATAACCGAGTGCCTTGGCCACCAGGTAGGTGAAGCCAGAGCGGTGGTGAGTCTGGCAGTGGGTGATGATTTCTTTGTCCGGCGTGATGCCCAGTTGTTCGAGGATCTGCGGCATATCTTTGCGGATGCGCAGGTTGCGCGCCTGGTCCATGCCGGCCGTCCATTCGAAATTGACCGCGCCGGGAATATGCCCGCCCCTGGCTGCGACCACTTTCTCGCCGGAATATTCCAACGGGCCGCGCGCGTCCCAGATCGCCAGGTCGGCAGCACCGAGACGGCTTTGCAGGTATTCGCGGGTGGCGGTGGGAGCTTCGTGCAACGTCAGGCTCACCGGGCCTGCGACGGGGGCCGGTACCTCAACGGACACCGGCAGGCCTTCGTCCAGCCACGACAGCAGGCCGCCGTCGAGGTAGTGATAGTTCGAGTGACCGATCACGTCCAGCAACCAGATAAAACGCCCGGCCCAGCCGCCGCCTTCATCGTCATAGACCACGTAGACCGCATCCCGGTGATGCCCGAGTTCGCCGAACAGTGCTTCCAGGTCGGCTTTGGCCGGCAACAGGCCCGGTGCCGGCGGCTGGCCGAGCTGGGTGCGCTTGGGGTCGACGAATCGTGCGCCAGGGATGTGCCCGGTGCTGTAGCGGGCGGCGCTGGTCAGGTCTACCAGGATCAGTTCGCGGGCGTCGAGACGCGGCAGCAGCTCGCTCGGCTCGATCACCAGTGGCAAGCCAGAGAAGTCAGGCATGTGAGGTCTCCAGGAGCACAAAGGGAAAGGATTGTACCAAGTTCAGCGGCCGCGGTTGGTAAAGGTATGCAGGGCCCTTTCGATGCATTGCACGGTTTTGCCGAACGCTTGCACGGTCACGTCCGAGAACGGTCCGCCGCCCTGGTCCACCACCACCAGCATGATCACTCGACCGTTGCAGGTCAGCGAGCGCAGCAGCAGGTGCTCGCCCCGGAACAGGCTGCGCAGGCCCGGCGGCAGCAACGCCGAGAATTGGGCATTGTTGTCCGGGTTCAGGCGAACCTGGGCCTGCTGGGCCAGCAGCCGCTGCAAGACCTTGCTCTGATTGATGGGAAAGCTGGTGGCTGCTGCCTCCTTGGGCAGGCCGGCGGTCTGGTGCACGCGCATGCTGGTCTGGCTGCGGTCAGCCATCAGGATCATTACCCGGCGCATCCCGCACGCCACCAGCGCATCCCGTGCCGAGGTGGTCAGGTGCATGGCATTGCTGAAGGGACTCGGTTCCACCAGCAGCGCAGAGCATTGCTTGCGCCACTGGGTCAGGTCTTCGGCACTCGGCGGGGCGGCGGGCAGCAGTCCGGGGTGGATGCGGCGGCTGCCCCAGGGCCAGATCAGCGCCACGGCCGGATGCCAGAGATCGGGCATGGCATCGTGGCGGGCACTGGTGACGGCTTGTTGGTGCAGTTGCTGTTGGACGTCATCCATCGACATCTGCAGATACAAACTGGTGAGATATTGCCAGCGGGCGCTGTTGGGGGAGTCCCAGGCTTGTTGCGCTGAAAGGGCCAGGCCGTTGGCCAGCAGCACGGTATTGGCGGGCTGATTGAGCCAGCGCCGCAGGGTCGGGTCATCGTCCAGGCGATTCTGCTGACGCAGCGGGTGCTCGCTGTCCCGGGCGATGCGGAGCACTTGCACCAGTTCGCGGCGTTCGTTGAGCAGCAGGCGGTAGCCTTGCATTATCCAGATTGGCAGGCGCCAGGTTTCCACCAGCGCCAGGCAGATTTTCAGCAGGCTGACGCCGAACAGTTCGCGCTCGACCTCGCTGGCTGACTGGCCTTTATGGATGACCCGCAGTTCCCACTCTCCCAGCAAGCGCGGGTGAGTCAGGGCCAGTGGCCAGAGCGGTGAGAGAAACAACAGGCTGCCCCAGTGGATGTCTTGCCAAAGCCGCGCCAGACGGCTGGCAAAAAAACCATTGGCCTGTTGCGTCGCGTGTTGGCTGATCAACTGCAGCTGGCGCAGGGCAATGGGTATTTCATGCCCCGGCAACGACGGCAGGCGGGCGAGCAGTTCTTCGGTGCGTTTAAGGCCGAGGCGGTTGATGGCCACTTCGAGATTTTCGGCCGGTTCCGCGAGGCTGCCATGGGTGTGATGGTTGGCTTCGCGAATGACGCTCAGGGCCAGGGCGGGGCTGTCCTGCATCAGTTCGGCGATGTCACGCAACGACCGGCGGCTGTCGGCAAGGGCCTTGCAGACCAGGTCATGACTGGCATGGGGCACAGGCAGGTGCACGCCGTCGAGCAGCTTGACCCAGCCTTCGAGCGTGGTCGGTCGTGGAGTTGGAACCTTCGTTTCGTTAGCCATGGTTGGACGTGATCATCGCAAAGGGTATCTACGCCCGGAACGGGGCAAAATTGGCTTTTCGCCGGAACTGACTATAGTCTGGCGCAGTTTTGCCGATAAGTAGAAGAAGAGATTTTTCAGCTTCCGAATATGACCTTGAACCCGACTTAAATAAGTACTTTCTATCTATGGCTAAAATTATCGGCATCATTGTCGTGTTCGCGAGCGTACTCGGCGGATACGTGCTCTCCCATGGCAAGATTGCCGCCCTGATCCAACCTTTCGAGGTATTGATCATCGGTGGCGCGGCCCTCGGCGCATTCTTGCAGGCCAACCCTGGCTATATGACCATGCACGTGCTCAAGAAATCCCTGGGCATGTTCAGTTCGCGCTTCAGCCACACCTTCTACCTCGAGGTGCTGGGGCTGATCTACGAGATCCTCAACAAGAGCCGCCGCGAAGGCATGATGGCGATCGAAGGCGATATCGAAGACGCCTCCGCCAGCCCGATTTTCGCCAAGTACCCTTCGGTGCTCAAAGACGCCCGCATGACGGCGTTCATCTGCGATTACCTGCGCATCATGTCGTCCGGCAACATGGCTCCCCATGAGCTTGAAGGCCTGTTCGACATGGAGCTGTACAGTCTCAAGGAAGACCTGGAGCACCCCTCCCATGCGGTCACCGGTATCGCCGACGCCATGCCTGGTTTCGGTATCGTCGCGGCGGTATTGGGCATCGTGGTGACCATGGCGTCCCTGGGCGACGGCGACCAGAAGTCCATCGGCCTGCACGTGGGTGCGGCCCTGGTGGGTACCTTCTTCGGTATCTTGGCCGCGTATGGTTTCTTCGGGCCGCTGGCCACCTCCCTGGCCCATGACGCCAAGGAAGAGCTCAATATCTACGAAGCCATCAAGGCTTCCCTGGTGGCCTCGGCCTCGGGCATGCCGCCATCGCTGGCGGTGGAGTTCGGCCGTAAGGTCCTGTACCCGGCGCACCGTCCAAGCTTCGCCGAGCTGGAACAAGCGGTTCGCGGTCGCTAATTTATGGAAAATAACCAGCCGATCATCATCAAGCGCGTCAAGCGCATAGCGGCAGGGCACCACGGGGGCGCCTGGAAAATCGCCTTCGCCGACTTCGCGACGGCGATGATGGCGTTCTTCCTGGTGCTGTGGCTGCTGTCTACCGCGACCCCGGAACAGAAGATCGCCATCGCCGGTTACTTCAAGGACCCGGTCGGTTTTACTGAAAGCGGCACGCCGTACATCATCGACCTGGGTGGTTCACCGACCCTGGCGCCGGACACGACCCTCAACCCTGAAGTCAAATCCGAGCCCCAGCCTGACAAGGTGACGGTGGACTCCGAGCAGGTCGAAGGGATGGCCGAGCAGGTCGAGCGCGAGCGTCTGGAATTGCTGCTGCAAGAGTTGCAGAACAAGGTCGAAGAGAACCCGCAACTGCAGAAATTCAAGGACCAGATCCTGTTCGAAATCACGCCGAACGGCTTGCGCATCCAGATCATGGACGCCGAGAACCGGCCGATGTTCGACTCGGGCAGCGCGCGCCTGAAACCTTATTTCGAAGACATTCTGCTGGCCATGGCCGACACCATCAAAGCGGTGCCGAACAAAATCAGCATCAGCGGTCATACCGATGCCAAGCCCTACGTCGGCAAAGGTGATTTCGGTAACTGGGAACTGTCCGCCAACCGCGCCAATGCGGCCCGTCGCGCCTTGGTGGCCGGCAGTTATCCGGATGAGCAGGTGGCGCGGGTGGTCGGTTATGCGTCCTCGGCGTTGTTCGACCGCAAGGACCCGTTCAATCCGGTCAACCGGCGTATCGATATCGTGGTGTTGACCAAGAAGGCCCAGCAAGCCATCGAAGGTTCGCAAACCGATGATCCGCCGCCGGATCCGGCCCAGGGGCAGGGCGCGCCGGGTGAGGTGCCTGAGACGCCTGGCGCTGCGGCAGATCCGAACGCCTTGCCGGCGGACCAGCAGCCCGTGCCGGCCCATGAGCTGCGCGAACGTCTGAACCTGTTCGATAACGCCGCGCCGAAGCCTCCCGGAACGCCGGCGCAGTGACCCACAAAAAAGCCGACATCATTGTCGGCTTTTTTGTGAGGCACTGTTCACCTGAGGCTTGCTTGTCTGTGTGGCTCACATTCCGGGTCAGTAACTGCTTTCCGGCAAGCTGGCGATGATCGAGCGGTAGCTGTTCATC
This sequence comes from Pseudomonas brassicacearum, assembly GCF_000585995.1. Lineage (NCBI taxonomy): Bacteria > Pseudomonadati > Pseudomonadota > Gammaproteobacteria > Pseudomonadales > Pseudomonadaceae > Pseudomonas > Pseudomonas brassicacearum. The sequence continues at coordinate 623,829 of NZ_CP007410.1, forward strand.
CGTTGCTGATGCACGCGACCTTCTTCCAGCGCCTTGAGCAGCGCGCATCCAGGTTCGCGGTCGTGCTTGCAGTCGCGGAAGCGGCAGGTGCCGATCAGTTCGTTGAATTCGATGAACCCGGCTTCGACATCGGCCCGACTGACATGGCCCAGGCCGAATTCACGGATGCCCGGCGAGTCGATCAATTCACCGCCGCCGGGAAAATGGAACAACCGCGCGGTGGTGGTGGTATGGGTGCCCTGGCCGGACAACTCGGACAACGGCCCGACGCGAGTCTCGACTTCTGGCAGCAGGCTGTTGACCAGTGATGACTTGCCAACGCCGGACTGACCGACGAACACGCTGATGCGCCCATCCAACTGCTGTTGCAATTGCTCCATGCCGTTGCCGTGATGGGCCGAGACTTCCAGCACCGGGTAACCCAAATCCCGATAGACCGACAGCAAGGCGTTCAGCGCCGGGGCGTTGTGCTCGTCGATCAGGTCGAACTTGTTGAGCAGCAACAACGGGCGGATGCCGGCGTGCTCGGCTGCCACCAGGTAACGGTCGATCAGGTTGGCGTGGGGCTCGGGCAGGGGGGCGAACACAATGACGATCATGTCGACGTTGGCCGCTACCGGCTTGAGCTGGCCACGGCTGTCCGGACGGCACAGCTCGGTGTGGCGTGGCAATTGCGCCACGATCACGCCGATGCCCTGGTTGCCGGCACGCCAGACCACCTGGTCGCCAGTCACCAGCGCCGGCAGGTTGGCGCGCAAGTGACAACGGAACACTTGGCCGGCCAGTTCGCCTTCCCGGGCCTCGACCTCGACCTGCACACCGAAGTGGGCGATTACCAGGCCGGTCTGTTCCGGGCCCAGGTCGCCACCTTCCAAGGCTTCGACAGCACTGGATTCGCGTTTGGCGGCGCGGGCAGCGCGCTCGCCCTGGATCTTTTCGATGCGCCAGTTCTGGCGACGATTGAGTTGGCGTTTGGCCATGGGTGTTCCGTATGAAGAAATGCAGCGAATAGGGTAAAACGGCCGCGAGTTTAGCACGCCCAAGGGCCGGCCTAAGCTAAACTGCGTGGCTACGCCGAGGAGCTTCCCTATGCAAAACCCGCAGAACCTGATCTGGATCGACCTGGAAATGACCGGTCTGAACCCCGACACCGACGTCATCATCGAAATGGCCACCATCGTCACCGACAGCGACCTCAACACCCTGGCCGAAGGCCCGGTGATCGCGATCCATCACAGCGACGAGATCCTGGCCGGCATGGACGAATGGAACACCCGCCAGCACGGCGGCTCGGGCCTGACCCAGCGGGTGCGCGAGAGCAAGATCAGCATGGCCGAAGCCGAGGCCCAGACCATCGCGTTCCTGGAACAATGGGTGCCGAAGGGCAAGTCGCCGATCTGCGGCAACAGCATCTGCCAGGACCGTCGCTTCCTCTATACCCACATGAAATCCCTGGAAAGCTATTTCCACTACCGCAACCTGGACGTCTCCACCCTCAAGGAGCTGGCCGCCCGCTGGGCTCCAGAAGTGCGTGACAGCTTCCAAAAGGGTGGCAGCCACCTGGCCCTGGACGACATTCGCGAGTCCATTGCCGAGCTGCAGCATTACCGCAAGCATTTCATCAAGTTCTGAGTGAGGCGCGCGGAGCTCTTGTGGCGAGGAAGCTTGCTCCCGCTGGCCTGCGAAGCAGGCCCTGACAGTCCTTCAGGTAGACCACATTGTCCGGTTTGCGACTGCTGCGCAGCCGAGCGGGAGCAAGCTCCCTCGCCACGGGTCCTGTGTTGGACTTGTCGGAGCTGCCCTCTTTTGGTGCCTGCCCGAAATGGCTAGACTGCGCGCCTTCCTGCAAGGACCGCCACCATGTTGCTGATGCTTTATCTGATCGCCATCACCGCCGAAGCCATGACCGGCGCCTTGTCTGCCGGGCGTCGTGGCATGGACTGGTTCGGCGTGGTGCTGATCGCCTGTATCACGGCGCTGGGTGGCGGCTCGGTGCGCGACGTATTGCTTGGCCATTACCCGCTGACCTGGGTCAAGCACCCGGAATACCTGGTGCTGACCACTGCGGCGGCGATGCTGACGGTGTTCCTGGCGCGCTGGATGCGCCATCTGCGCTCGCTGTTCCTGGTGCTCGACGCCGTGGGGCTGGTGGCGTTCACGCTGATTGGCTGCATGACCGCCCTGGAAATGGGTCATGGCATGCTGGTGGCATCGGTCAGTGGGGTCATCACCGGGGTGTTCGGCGGCATCCTGCGGGACATCTTCTGCAACGATATTCCGCTGATCTTTCGCCGCGAACTCTATGCCAGCGTCTCATTTGCCGCGGCGTGGTGCTACCTGTTGTGCGTCTACCTGCAGTTGCCGAATGAACAGGCGATTCTCATCACCTTGTTCGGCGGTTTCCTGCTGCGGCTCCTGGCGATTCGCTTTCACTGGGAAATGCCGAAGTTCGTTTATAACGACGAGGTCTGACGCTCGGCGTGTTGGCGCAACGCCCACTCGACATGCTCGCGTACCAGTTCCGAAGGATAATCGCGTCGCGCCTCCAGCGCTTGCAGCACCGCAATGGTTGAGGGTGCATTGCCAAGGCCCACCGCCAGGTTGCGCAGCCAACGTTCGTAACCGGCGCGGCGCAGTGGCGAGCCTTCGGTGCTGCGCAGAAACGTGTCCTCGTCCCACATGAACAGCTCGGCCAGCCCGGCGTTGTCCAGGTTGTGTCGCGGCTTGAAGTCGCTTTCCCCGGACGGTCGGGCGAAGCGGTTCCACGGGCAGACGATCTGGCAGTCATCACACCCGAACACCCGATTGCCAATCAATGGCCGCAGTTCTTCGGGGATGGCACTTTTCAGTTCGATGGTCAGGTAGGAGATGCACCGACGGGCATCCAACACGTAGGGCCCGACGAAGGCATTCGTAGGACAGATGTCCAGGCACGCCGTGCATTTTCCACAATGTTCGCTGGCGTGGGGCGGGTCCACCGGCAGGGGCAAGTCGACGAACAGCTCGCTCAAAAAGAAATAACTGCCCGCCTTGCGGTTCAACACCAAGGTGTTTTTACCGATCCAGCCCAGGCCGGCCTGTTCCGCGATGGCCTTCTCCAGCACCGGCGCGCTGTCGACGAAGGCGCGATAGCCAAAGGGGCCGATGACCGCCTGGATTTTTTCTGCCAGTTGCTGCACACGTTTACGGATCAATTTGTGGTAATCGCGGCCCAATGCATAACGCGAGACGTAGGCCTTTTCCGGTTGGCCGAGCAATTGCGCCATTTGCGTGTCGCCCGGCAGGTAATCCATGCGCAGGGAAACCACCCGCAGCGTGCCCGGCACCAGCTCGTCGGGGTGCGAGCGTTTGCTGCCATGGGCCGCCATGTAATCCATCTCGCCGTGATAGCCCGCGTCGAGCCAGCGCTGCAAATGTTGCTCATGCTCGGCAAGGTCCAGGCCGCTGATGCCGACTTGCTGGAAACCCAGCTCACGGCCCCAGTCCTTGATGGATTGGGCGAGGGCGGGGAGGTCTGTGGGAATGACAGGCATGAGGCGAGAGAAACCGGAGCTGAGATGCGTATAATTCTGCCAGACATCGGAGCCCGAAGACGCATGCCGCACACTAAAGATGATTTTCCCGACGCGCTGTACAGTGCCGCGCAGGTTCGGGCCCTCGACGCACAATTGATCGCGGCGGGCACCGCCGGCTTCGAATTGATGCAGCGCGCGGCCCGCGCCATGTGGCGTGCGATCGTTCGGCACTGGCCTGACGCCAGCGAGCTGACCGTACTGGCTGGCCACGGCAACAACGCGGGCGATGGTTACCTGGTGGCAACCCTGGCCCGGCGCGCCGGTTGGTCGGTGCGGGTGCTGACGGTGGGCGAGCCCCGGCGTCTGCAGGGCGACGCCGCCAATGCCCACGCTGAGGCTGTGGCGGTGGGTGTCCCGGTGGAACCGTGGTCGGACGAATCCGAATTGCGTGGCGTGCTGCTGGACGCGTTGCTCGGCACCGGGTTGAGCGGCGATGTACGCGAGCCCTATGTGCGTGCTATCGACACGATCAATGTCAGTGGTCTGCCGGTCGCCGCGGTGGATATTCCCTCCGGGCTGTGTGCCGACACCGGTCGGGTTCTCGGTACGGCGGTGGTGGCCGACCTGACTGTGACGTTCATTGGCCTGAAGCTCGGCCTGTTCACGGGGGATGCGGCGGATCGGGTAGGCGAACTGGTGTTCAACGATCTACACGCCGACCCTGACATCGTTGAAGCGACACCGGCCAGTGCCCGACTGCTCTCACCGCATAATCTGCCGCGTCTGACGCCGCGCATGCCCACGTCCCACAAAGGCCGGTTTGGTCATGTGCTGTTGATTGGCGGCGACCGAGGTTTTGGCGGCGCCATCCAGATGAGCGCCGAAAGCGCCCTGCGTTGCGGCGCGGGCATGGTGTCCATGGCGACCCGCAGCGAGCATGTGTCCGCGGCGCTGACGCGTTTGCCCGAGGTCATGGTGCAGGGCACTCATTCGGCCAACCAATTGATGGGCTTGCTCAAGCAGGCCAGTGTGCTGGTGGTCGGGCCAGGGCTGGGCCAGGCCGCGTGGGGACGCAGCCTGTTGTCGGCGGCGGCCAATGCGCCGCTGCCGCAAGTGTGGGATGCCGATGCGCTGAACCTGCTGAGTAGCGGCGACGTCAGTCTGCCCGAGCACTGTGTCATCAGCCCGCATCCGGGCGAGGCGGCGCGGCTGCTGGACATCTCCACGGCTCAGGTGCAGGCCGATCGTCCGGCGGCGGCCCATGCATTGAGCAAAAAATACACCGCCACAGTGATTCTCAAGGGCGCCGGCAGCCTGATCGCCAGCCCGGACGGTCGTCTGGCCGTTTGCAGCCAGGGCCATCCGGCTATGGCCACGGCCGGCCTGGGGGACGTGTTGGCCGGCGTGGTCGGCGCTTTGTTGGCCCAGGGCATGGAAGATTTTGATGCGGCGTGCCTGGCGGTCTGGTTGCACGCCAATGCCGGTGCCCAAGCCGGTCGGTCGGGTCGGGGAGTGGCGGCGACCGATCTGATCCCGGCCATTCGTCAGTTGTTGGAGGAGCATTCACCGTGTCTGAAGTAACCCTGTTCATGGCGGACGAACACGCCATGACGGAATTCGGGGCGCGTATCGCGCGCACCACTGGGGGCCATGGCCTGATTTTTCTCGAAGGTGACCTTGGCGCGGGGAAAACCACCCTGTCCCGGGGCATCATTCGCGGCCTTGGGCACGTCGGCGCGGTAAAAAGCCCTACGTTCACGTTGGTCGAGCCCTACGAGATCGGTGATGTTCGCGCCTTCCATTTCGACCTGTATCGACTGGTGGATCCCGAGGAGCTGGAATTTCTCGGTATCCGCGATTATTTCGAAGATGATGCCTTGTGCCTGATCGAATGGCCCCAGAAGGGTGCAGGCTTTTTGCCAAAGCCGGACCTGACCATTACCATTGGCGCGCAGAACGGCGGGCGTTCGCTGAAACTGACGCCGCAAGGCTCGCGTGGCGAGTCGTGGTGTGCCGCTTTGGCATTGGAAATTAATTGATGATGGGGTTTGGTATGCGCTTTCGCGCGGTGGTTGCTGTCGTAGGACTGTTGCTTACGGCACTGGCCGTCGATGCTGTGGCCGAGACAAAGGTCAACAGCGTTCGCCTCTGGCGAGCGCCGGACAACACACGGCTGGTCTTCGACCTGACGGGCCCGGTGCAGCACAGCGTATTCACCCTGACGGCCCCGGATCGCCTGGTGATCGACATCAATGGCGCGTCCCTGGGGGCGCCGTTGAACGTGGCCACCGCCAACACCCCCATTACCTCGATGCGCTCGGCCCAACGGACGCCGACCGACCTGCGGGTGGTCATCGACCTGAAAAAAGCCGTGACCCCGAAAAGCTTCACCCTGGCGCCGAACGCCCAGTATGGCAACCGGTTGGTGGTGGACCTGTTCGACAACCCGGCCGATGCCGCGCCGCCACCACCGCCGCCCACCAATGTCGCAACGTTGCCGGCGGTACCGGTGACGCCGACCGAGCCGGCGATCAAGCTGCCACCGGCCCCGGCTGGCAAGCGCGACATCATCGTGGTGATCGACGCCGGCCACGGCGGTGAAGACCCGGGTGCCTCGGGTTCGCGCGGGCAGCGTGAAAAAGACGTGGTGCTGTCCATCGCCCGTGAGTTGCAGCGTCAGGTCAACGGCATGAAAGGCTTCCGTGCCGAACTGACCCGTACCGGCGACTACTTCATTCCTTTGCGCGGGCGTACCGAGATCGCCCGCAAGAAAGGCGCCGACCTGTTCGTTTCCATCCACGCCGACGCCGCGCCTTCGGCGGCAGCGTTCGGGGCTTCGGTGTTTGCCCTGTCTGACCGCGGTGCCACGTCCGAGACTGCTCGTTGGCTGGCCGACAGCGAAAACCGTTCCGACCTGATCGGCGGTGCCGGCAACGTCAGCCTCGACGACAAGGACCGCATGCTCGCCGGTGTGTTGCTCGATTTGTCGATGACCGCCTCGTTGACCTCCAGCCTGAACGTCGGCCAGAAAGTCCTGAGCAACATCGGTCGGGTCACGCCGCTGCACAAGCAGCGCGTCGAGCAGGCCGGATTCATGGTGCTCAAGTCGCCGGACATCCCCTCGATCCTGGTGGAGACCGGGTTCATCTCCAACGCCAACGAAGCGTCCAAGCTGTCGTCTGCCAATCACCAGCAGGCACTGGCCCGCTCCATCAGCAGCGGCGTGCGGCAGTTCTTCCAGCAGAACCCACCGCCAGGCACCTATATCGCCTGGCTGCGCGACTCCGGCAAGATCGCCCAAGGCCCGCGGGACCATCGGGTCAGCCCCGGCGAGACCCTGGCGATGATCGCCGTGCGCTATCAGGTGTCACCCGCCACCTTGCGCAGTGCCAACAATCTCAAGAGCGACGAGCTCAAGATTGGCCAGACCCTGACCATTCCCGGCAATGAAGTGGCGGTCCAGCAATGAGTGATGAAGTGATCGGCGGCAACGCTCGCATTGAACTGCTCAGCCCACGGCTGGCGAACCAGATCGCCGCCGGGGAAGTGGTCGAGCGTCCAGCGTCGGTCATCAAGGAGTTGCTGGAAAACAGCCTCGACTCCGGGGCTAAACGCATCGACGTGGATGTCGAACAGGGCGGCGTGAAGTTGCTGCGGGTGCGCGATGACGGTGGCGGTATTTCTGCCGATGACCTGCCGCTGGCCCTGGCGCGGCACGCCACCAGCAAGATTCGCGACCTGGAAGACCTCGAACGGGTCATGAGCCTGGGGTTTCGTGGCGAGGCGCTGGCGTCCATCAGTTCGGTGTCGCGCCTGACACTGACCTCCCGCACCCGTGATGCCGAGCAGGCCTGGCAGGTCGAGACCGAGGGTCGGGAGATGGCTTCTCGCGTCCAGCCCGCGGCCCACCCGGTGGGTACCTCGGTGGAAGTGCGCGACCTGTTCTTCAACACTCCGGCCCGGCGCAAGTTTCTCAAGGCCGAGAAGACCGAATTCGATCACTTGCAGGAAGTCATCAAGCGCCTGGCCCTGGCGCGTTTTGACGTGGCGTTCCATTTGCGCCACAACGGCAAGACCATCCTCAGCCTGCACGAAGCCCATGACGACGCGGCCCGTGCCCGCCGTGTGGGTGCCGTGTGCGGTGCCGGGTTCCTGGAGCAGGCCTTGCCCATCGAAGTGGAGCGCAATGGCCTGCACCTGTGGGGTTGGGTTGGGTTGCCGACCTTTTCCCGTAGCCAGGCAGACTTGCAATACTTTTACGTGAACGGCCGGGCGGTACGCGACAAGCTGGTGGCCCATGCGGTGCGCCAGGCTTATCGCGATGTGCTGTTCAACGGCCGGCATCCGACATTCGTGCTGTTTTTCGAAGTCGATCCGGCGGTGGTGGACGTCAACGTGCACCCGACCAAGCACGAAGTGCGTTTCCGTGACGGGCGCATGGTGCACGATTTCCTCTATGGCACCTTGCACCGCGCCCTGGGCGACGTGCGGCCGGAAGATCAACTGGCGGCCCCGGCCGCGGTGGCTGGCATGGTCCGGCCGACGGGGCTGGATGCCGGCGAATTCGGTCCCCAGGGCGAAATGCGCCTGGCGGCCAACGCACTGTTGGAACAACCCCAGCCTCAGCCGAGCTACAACACGGCGGGGACCGGTGCCGGCAGCGGCTATCAGTATCAATACACGCCACGCCCGCAATCGAACGTGCCGGCGGCCGAGGCCCAGGCGGCCTATCGCGAATTTTTCAAGCCCTTGCCTGAAGCCGGTGCGGCGGCGCTGCCCGACGGCCAGGGCGACATCCCGCCGCTGGGTTATGCACTGGCGCAACTCAAAGGCATTTATATCCTTTCGGAAAATGCCCAGGGCCTGGTCCTGGTGGACATGCACGCTGCCCACGAGCGGATCATGTACGAGCGGTTGAAAATCGCCATGGCCAGCGAAGGCCTCAGTGGCCAGCCGCTGTTGGTGCCCGAATCCCTGGCCGTCAGCCAGCGCGAAGCCGATTGCGCCGAGGAGCACGTGAGCTGGTTCCAGCGCCTGGGCTTCGAATTGCAGCGCCTGGGCCCGGAAACCCTGGCGATCCGTCAGATTCCGGCCTTGCTGAAGCAGGCCGAGGCCAATCGGCTGGTCAGCGACGTGCTGGCGGACCTGATGGAATATGGCACCAGCGACCGAATCCAGGCGCACCTGAACGAACTGCTCGGCACCATGGCTTGCCACGGCGCGATCCGCGCCAACCGACGCCTGGCGTTGCCGGAAATGAACGGCCTGCTGCGGGACATGGAAAACACCGAACGCAGCGGCCAATGCAACCATGGCCGGCCGACCTGGACCCAATTGGGCCTGGACGACCTGGACAAACTGTTCCTGCGCGGTCGTTGATGAGCCAGTTGCCCCCCGCGATTTTCCTGATGGGCCCGACCGCCGCCGGCAAGACCGACCTGGCCATCGAATTGACCAAAGTCCTGCCTTGCGAGCTGATCAGCGTCGATTCGGCGCTGGTCTACCGGGGCATGGACATCGGCACCGCCAAGCCATCGAAAGAGCTGCTGGCCGAATATCCGCACCGGCTGATCGACATCCTCGATCCGGCCGAGGCCTATTCGGCTGCGGATTTTCGTCGCGATGCCCTCCAGGCCATGGCCGATATCACCGCACGGGGCAAGATTCCACTGCTGGTGGGCGGAACGATGCTGTATTACAAGGCTTTGGTCGATGGGCTGGCGGACATGCCAGCGGCCGATCCCCAGGTGCGCGCGCAGATCGAAGAAGAGGCCGGGCGCCTTGGCTGGCAAGCCCTGCACGAGCAATTGGCGGTCATTGACCCGGAATCGGCGGCGCGAATCCACCCCAACGATCCGCAGCGGCTCAGCCGGGCCCTGGAGGTTTATCGGGTCAGCGGCCAGAGCATGACGGCCCTGCGCCAGCGACAATCTGCGCAAAGTACTGAAGCAGCCGCTTCGGGACTGCAACAATTGCCCTATACTGTCGCGAATCTGGCCATCGCTCCGGCGAACCGGCAAGTGCTGCATCGGCGAATTGAACAAAGATTCACATTAATGTTGGAACAGGGGTTCATAGACGAGGTCGTAGCCCTGCGTGAGCGAAGTGACCTGCATGCCGGGTTGCCGTCTATACGTGCGGTGGGTTATCGACAAGTCTGGGATTACCTGGACGGCAAGCTGACGTCAGCCGAGATGCAGGAGCGTGGGATCATTGCCACGCGCCAATTGGCGAAACGCCAGTTCACTTGGCTGCGCAGCTGGACTGACCTGCATTGGCTTGACAGTCTTGATTGCGACAATCTGCCACGCGCCTTGAAATACCTCGGGACCATCTCCATATTGAGCTGAGTCCTTGCAATTGCCGTCTATCCTTGGGGGTGTGACGGCCCAAGCCATCTGATTCCGATTTTTATTATTGATCCTTAAAGGAGTGCGGCACATGTCAAAAGGGCATTCGCTACAAGACCCTTACTTGAACACTTTACGTAAAGAGAAAGTTGGGGTGTCCATCTATCTGGTCAACGGGATCAAACTGCAAGGCACGATCGAGTCTTTCGACCAGTTCGTCATCCTTCTGAAAAACACCGTCAGCCAGATGGTCTACAAGCACGCGATCTCGACAGTCGTGCCAGTTCGTCCAATTCGTCTGCCTAGCGCAACCGAAACCGAAGGCGGTGACGCTGAGCCGGGTAACGCCTGATAGGAGTCTCCTTTGTTCTTTGAGCGCCACGGTGGTGGTGAACGGGCCATTCTCGTTCACTTGGATGGACAGGACCCTGAGGCGCGCGAAGATCCGCAGGAGTTTCAGGAATTGGCACTGTCGGCCGGCGCCGAGACCGTCGCGTTTTTCAACGTGCCGCGTCATCGGCCAACCGCCAAATTCCTGATCGGTAGTGGCAAGGTCGAGGAGTTGCGCGACCTGGTCAAGACCGAGCAGGTCGACCTGGTGATTTTCAATCACATCCTCACGCCGAGTCAGGAACGTAACCTCGAACGTGTTTTCGAGTGTCGCGTGATCGACCGGACGGGGCTGATTCTCGACATCTTCGCCCAACGCGCCCGCACCCATGAAGGCAAGCTCCAGGTCGAACTGGCACAGCTTGAGCACATGAGTACGCGGCTGGTTCGCGGCTGGACTCACCTTGAGCGGCAGAAGGGCGGTATCGGTCTGCGCGGTCCGGGTGAAACCCAACTGGAAACCGACCGGCGCCTGCTGCGGGTTCGCCTGCGCCAGATCAAGGGGCGCCTGGAAAAGGTCCGCAGCCAGCGCGAGCAGTCGCGGCGCGGCCGCAAGCGCGCGGACATCCCGACGGTTTCACTGGTGGGCTATACCAACGCCGGCAAATCGACCCTGTTCAATAATGTCACGCAATCGGACGTCTACGCCGCCGACCAGTTGTTCGCCACGCTCGATCCAACCCTGCGCCGGCTCGACCTGGACGACCTCGGGCCGATCGTGCTGGCCGACACCGTGGGCTTCATCCGCCACCTGCCGCATAAACTGGTCGAGGCTTTCCGGGCTACGCTCGAAGAGTCGAGTAACTCCGACCTGCTGCTGCACGTGATCGATGCCGCCGAGCCGGACCGAATGCTGCAGATCGAGCAAGTGATGGTGGTGCTCGGCGAGATCGGGGCCCAGGACTTGCCGATCCTCGAGGTATACAACAAACTCGATTTGCTCGAAGGTGTGGAGCCGCAGATCCAGCGCGATGCCGATGGCAAGCCGCAACGGGTCTGGTTATCGGCCCGTGACGGCACTGGCCTGGACCTGCTCAAGCAGGCCGTGGCGGAGCTGTTGGGCAATGATCTGTTTGTCGGCACGCTGAAGTTACCGCAACGTTTCGCCCGGCTGCGTGCCCAGTTCTTTGAATCGGGGGCGGTGCAAAAAGAAGAACACGACGAAGAAGGCGACTACCTGCTGGCTGTTCGCCTGCCTCGGTCGGAGCTTAACCGGCTGATCAGTCGCGAAGGGCTGCAACCGATGGAATTCATCGAGCAACACACTTTGCAATAAAAGCCTGAGAAAGCTGTGTCAGGCATTCTGTAGCATTGGTCGGCGCGCCGTGGGTGCGTCTTTGCTTTATCAGATGGAGAGCGCTATGGCTTGGAATGAGCCGGGTGGCAACTCGAATAATCAGGATCCTTGGGGTGGCAAGCGTCGTAACAACGGCGACCGCAAGGGGCCACCAGATCTCGACGAGGCCTTTCGAAAGCTGCAGGAAAGCCTGAACGGTTTGTTCGGTGGTGGTAAAAAACGCGGTGACGATGGCGGCGGTCGTCCGGGTAAGGGCGGCGGTTTCGGCCTGCTCGGCATCGGTCTTGTCGTGCTCGCGGCTATCTGGCTGTACAGCGCGGTTTATGTCGTGGACGAGCAGGAGCAGGCCGTGGTGCTGCGCTTCGGCAAGTACTACGAAACCGTCGGCCCGGGCTTGAACATCTATTTTCCGCCGATCGACCAGAAGTACATGGAAAACGTCACGCGTGAGCGTGCCTACACCAAGCAGGGCCAGATGCTGACCGAAGACGAAAACATCGTCGAAGTGCCGCTGACCGTGCAATACAAGATCACCAACCTGCAAGACTTCGTGCTGAACGTCGACCAGCCGGAAATCAGCCTGCAGCATGCGACCGAAAGTGCCTTGCGCCATGTGGTGGGTTCCACCGCCATGGACCAGGTGCTGACCGAAGGTCGTGAGCTGATGGCCAGCGAAATCAAGGAGCGCCTGCAACGGTTCCTCGATACCTATCGCACCGGTATCACCGTTACCCAGGTCAACGTCCAGAGCGCAGCGGCACCGCGTGAAGTCCAGGAAGCCTTCGATGACGTGATTCGCGCCCGTGAAGACGAACAGCGTTCGCGCAACCAGGCCGAGACCTACGCCAACGGCGTCGTGCCGGAAGCCCGTGGTCAGGCCCAGCGCATCATCGAAGATGCCAACGGTTATCGCGACGAAGTGGTCTCCCGTGCCAAGGGTGAGGCTGATCGCTTCACCAAGTTGGTGGCCGAGTATCGCAAGGCCCCTGAAGTCACCCGTGAGCGTCTGTACCTGGACACCATGCAGGAAGTCTTCAGCAACACCAGCAAGGTCCTTGTGACCGGCAACAAGAACGGCCAGAGCAATCTGCTGTACTTGCCGCTGGACAAGATGGTCGAGAGCGGCCGCAACACCAGCACGCCGTCGACCGGCGCGGCAGCCGCCAGCAATAATGAAGGCAACGCCCGTGCGGCGGAACTGCAGCAACAGCAAGCACGTACCAGGGAGAGTCGCTGATGAGCAATAAATCGCTGATCGCCCTTATTGTCGGTGTCGTCGTGGCGATCGCTGCCTGGAACTGCTTCTACATCGTGGCTCAGACCGAGCGTGCGGTGTTGCTGCAGTTTGGTCGCGTGGTCCAGGCTGATGTCCAGCCAGGGCTGCATGTGAAAGTGCCGTACGTCAACAAGGTGCGCAAGTTCGACGCCCGCCTGATGACGCTGGATGCGCCGACGCAACGCTTCCTGACGCTGGAAAAGAAAGCCGTAATGGTGGATGCCTACGCCAAGTGGCGGGTGAAGGATGCCGAGCGCTTCTACACCGCGACTTCCGGCCTCAAGCAGATCGCCGACGAGCGTCTGTCCCGTCGTCTGGAATCGGGCCTGCGTGACCAGTTCGGTAAGCGCACGTTGCATGAAGTCGTGTCTGGTGAGCGTGATGCGCTCATGTCCGACATCACCCGTTCGCTGAACACGATGGCGGAAAAAGAGCTGGGTATCGAAGTGGTCGATGTCCGGGTCAAGGCTATCGACCTGCCGAAGGAAGTGAACCGCAGCGTGTTCGAGCGCATGAGCACCGAGCGTGAGCGTGAAGCCCGCGAGCACCGCGCCAAGGGTAACGAGCTGGCCGAAGGCATCCGTGCCGACGCCGATCGCCAACGTCGCGTGCTGCTGGCCGAAGCCTATCGGGAATCGGAAGAGGTTCGGGGTGATGGTGATGCCCAGGCCGCTGCGATCTACTCCAAGGCCTATGGCCAGGATCAGGAGTTCTACGGGTTCTACCGTAGCCTGCGCGCTTACCGTGAAAGCTTTGCGAACAAATCCGACGTCATGGTCCTGGACCCAAGTAGCGACTTCTTCCGCTACCTGGAAAAGGCCAAGCCTTGATGCGACGTTGACCTGAGACACTCCGCCCGGCGGCTAAAGCGTCGGGCGGGGTGATCCTTTGGGAAAACGTGTGTATGATGCGGCAGCCGGGAAATTCCCGGCTTTTTTGCGTCTGCACGTTTGATTGTGGTTTTGGTTGCAGGCGTCGGGTTGAACGACTCGACAGGTTTTTCGAGGAAAGTGCTGGGCGAGGCCGCTTGCTGGCCGTTCGTCACGTCGCTCATGCGCGTGTTTTGCGCGTGGGCCAAGTATTTTCTGCTTCACTCAAGGCTTGCCCGAGGGCTGGCCGCCCGGACCATAGGGGAATGGCGTAATGGCAACGGTAGACCGCTGGCTGCTGCCAGATGGCATCGAAGAAGTACTGCCACCGGAAGCCGCGCGTATCGAAGTCGCGCGTCGGCAGGTGTTGGATCTGTTCCAGAGCTGGGGTTACGAGTTCGTCGTCACCCCGCATATCGAGTACCTGGAATCCCTGCTGACCGGCGCGGGCCAGGACCTGGATCTGCGCACCTTCAAGGTGATCGACCCGCAGTCGGGCCGGCAGATGGGCTTTCGCGCCGACATCACGCCACAAGTGGCGCGCATCGATGCCCACACCCTGCGCCGTGAAGGCCCGAGCCGCCTGTGCTACGCCGGCAGTGTGCTGCACGCCCAGCCACGTGCCTTGTCGTCTTCGCGCAGCCCGATCCAGCTAGGTGCCGAGCTGTATGGCGACGCCAGCCCGAGCAGCGACGTGGAAGTCATCAGCCTGATGTTGGCCATGCTGCAACTGGCTGACGTGCCGGATGTCCACATGGACCTGGGTCATGTCGGCATCTATCGCGGCCTGGCCCGTGCGGCCGGTCTGTCTGGTGAAGTGGAACAACAGTTGTTCGACGCCTTGCAACGCAAGGCCATCGACGAAGTCATCAGCCTGACCGAAGGCCTGCCGGCTGATCTGTCGGGCATGCTGCGGGCGCTGGTGGACCTGTGTGGTGGTCGTGAAGTGCTGACCGCCGCCCGCGAACGCCTGGCCCATGCACCAGCGCCTGTATTGGCGGCACTGGACGATTTGCTGGCGATTGCCGAGCGTCTGTCGGTGCGTTTCCCTGAGTTGCCGCTGTATTTCGACCTGGGCGAGTTGCGCGGGTATCACTACCACACGGGCGTCGTCTTCGCGGTGTTTGTGCCGGGCGTGGGCCAGTCCATCGCCCAGGGCGGTCGTTATGACGATATCGGAGCCGACTTCGGTCGTGCCCGTCCGGCGACTGGCTTTTCCACCGATCTGAAAACCCTGGTGACCCTGGGGCGTGCTGAAATCGAGCTACCGTCTGGCGGTATCTGGATGCCTGACAGTACGGATGCGGCACTCTGGCAGGCGGTCTGCCAGTTGCGCAGTGAGGGTCAGCGCGTTGTCCAGGCTTTGCCTGGGCAACCTTTGGCCGCCGCCCGTGAAGCGGACTGCGACCGGCAATTGATTCAGCAGAACGGGCTTTGGCAAGTATTGCCGCTGGCTTCTTGAGTTTTCCTGTCGGCTGCGGCCGGCACCAAGTTTGCGCGAATGAGGACAAGTGTTATGGGTAAGAATGTCGTAGTCCTGGGCACCCAATGGGGTGATGAGGGCAAAGGCAAGATCGTTGATCTGCTGACCGAACATGCTGCCGCCGTAGTGCGCTACCAGGGTGGCCACAACGCAGGTCACACGTTGGTGATCGACGGTGAAAAAACCGTTCTGCACCTGATTCCGTCGGGTGTGCTGCGCGAAGGTGTGCAGTGCCTGATCGGCAACGGTGTGGTGGTTGCACCCGACGCCCTGCTGCGGGAGATCATCAAGCTGGAAGAGAAAGGCGTGCCGGTGCGCGAGCGCCTGCGTATCAGCCCGTCTTGCCCGCTGATCCTGTCCTATCACGTTGCGCTGGACCAGGCCCGTGAAAAGGCCCGTGGCGAGCTGAAGATCGGCACCACCGGTCGCGGCATCGGCCCGGCCTACGAAGACAAAGTGGCCCGTCGTGGCCTGCGCATCGGTGACTTGTTCCACCGCGAGCGTTTCGCCGCCAAGCTGGGCGAGTTGCTGGACTACCACAACTTCGTGCTGGTCAATTACTACAAAGAACCGGCCATCGACTTCCAGAAGACCCTGGACGAGTGCATGGAGTACGCCGAGCTGCTCAAGCCGATGATGCTCGACGTCACCGCCGAGCTGCACGAGCTGCGCCGCGCCGGCAAGGACATCATGTTCGAAGGTGCCCAGGGTTCGCTGCTGGACATCGACCACGGCACCTACCCGTACGTCACCAGCTCCAACACCACCGCCGGCGGCATCGCCACGGGGTCGGGTTTTGGTCCGATGTACCTGGACTACATCCTGGGCATCACCAAGGCCTACACCACCCGCGTCGGTTCGGGTCCGTTCCCGACTGAGCTGTTCGACGACGTCGGTGCCTTCCTGGCCAAGCGCGGCCACGAGTTCGGTGCTACTACCGGCCGTGCCCGTCGTTGCGGCTGGTTCGATGCCGTCATCCTGCGTCGCGCCATCGACGTCAACAGCATCTCGGGCCTGTGCCTGACCAAGCTGGACGTGTTGGACGGCCTGGAAACCATCAACATCTGCGTGGGCTACAAGAACCAGGACGGCGCTGTCATCGACGCCCCGACCGACGCCGACAGCTACATTGGCCTGGAGCCGGTGTACGAGCAGATGCCAGGCTGGACCGAGTCGACCGTGGGTGCCAAGACCCTGGAAGAGCTGCCAGTGGCAGCCCGCAACTACATCAAGCGCGTTGAAGAGCTGGTCGGTGCGCCGATCGACATTATTTCGACGGGGCCTGACCGCAACGAAACCATCGTTCTGCGTCACCCATTTGCCTGATAAGTCGTTGATGTAAAAAACAAAGGCCCCTCGTTTGGGGCCTTTGTCGTTTCTGCCCGCCGAACGGCACGACCTTTGCTATGCACCCTTACAATCAGTACTTCTTTGAAGTGCCATCAATTTAATGGCGTTTAGTAGAGGGATTCCCCTGTGTCGGCCGTTCTCTCACTGTTACAAAGCCGTCTGTTGCGGCCCGTATTCGTTACCTTGGGTATCGCCCTTTTGGTGCAGGTGCTGGTGGCTGTCGCGCTGACACGAAGCACGGTCACCGCGCTGGAGGCCGATCTAGGCGCTCGGCTGGGGGGCGACAGTCAGAAATTGTCTGGCGAACTCGAGCAGGCCGGGCGCGAGGTCACCTCGAGCCTGGACAGTTTGTCTGTCAACACCCGCCAGCGTCTCACTGCCGGTTTGTCTGCGCGGCTGAAGGACGAACAGGCGCAATTGCGGACGACGCTGGAGAAAACGCTCAAGGATTCCGCCAATGATATGGCGCAACTCCTGGCCTCCGTCGCACCCCGCGCCATGTGGGACAACGACGTGCCCACGCTTTCCGAGTTTGCTCGTCGGGCCCAGCGCAATCCCAATGTGCTGTTCGTCATCTATGACGATGCCGCCGGAGAGCACCTGACCCGTTATCTGAACCGGGAAAACCCGATCAACAAGGCGTTGCTGGAAAAAGGCAAGGGCGAGCGGGCGCTGGACAAAGTGTTGGATGCGGCGAAGAGCGATCCGTCGGTGTATTACCTCGAAGCCTCGATCAACCCCAACGGCGTGGAGATCGGCAAAGTCTTGATGGGGGTTTCCACAGCCTCCGTTGACGCCGACCTGAAGGCACTGGACCAGCGTTTTTCGGCCCTGATCGCCAGCAGCGACCAGTTGGTCGGTGACAGCCTCAAGGGTGCGGCAGCCGACAGCGCCGCCGCCATGCGCGGTCGCCTGGAATCGGCTCAGGCCACGGCCACGCAAATGCAGACCAACACCGCCAGCACCGTGCAGGACGCGGCGGGCACCTTGCGTTGGCGCATCGGCATGGGCCTGTCGCTGGTGGGCTTCGGCGTATTGGTTCTGCTGGCCGTGGTACTGGGGCGTCGGGTGGTCAATCGCTTGAAGTTGTTGATCGCGGCCATGAACGACCTGGCGGCGGGCGATGGCGATCTGACCAAACGTGTGCAGATCAGCAGCAAGGATGAAATTGGCGAGATGGCTTCGGCGGTCAATCGCTTTGTGGATAAGTTGCAACCGATTGTGCGAGAGGCGGGCGACGTGGCCCAGCGCACCGGGCAGGAAATTGGCGCGATGACTCTGCGTAACTCCGGCGCTGACGCGGCGGCTGGCATGCAGCGTGATGAAGTGGCCGAGAGCCTGCGGGCGCTCTCGCAAATGGCTGATGAAGCGCAGTCGGAAAGCCACGCGATGCAGGCGGCCTTGCAGCAAGTGGTGGAGATTCGCAAGGCCACCGATGAAAACACCCGCACCTCGGCCAAGGTTGGTGGTTTGATCGAGGCGTTGGCCGGGCAGGTGGATACCGGGGCGAAGGTGATCGAACGCCTGGCGCAGCAGAGTGAGCAGATCGAAGTGGTGCTGACCGTGATTCATGGCATTGCCGAGCAGACCAATCTGCTGGCCTTGAACGCAGCCATCGAAGCGGCGCGGGCTGGGGAGACCGGGCGTGGGTTTGCGGTGGTGGCGGATGAGGTGCGGGCGTTGGCGAGCAAGACCCAGAGTTCGACTGGTGACATCCAGGCGCACATTGTGGCTTTGCAGCAGGGTGCTCGCGAGGCGGTGGCGGCTATCGGCCAGGCTGGGCGCCAGGCCAGTGAGGGCTTGCTGGTGTTGCGTGACAGTGCGCGTTTGCAGCAGTCGGTTCAGGCTTCTGTGGAGCAGGTGCATGCGGCTATTGGTCTGGCGACTCAGGCGGCGGCCCATCAGGCTCAGGGTGCGCAGGCGGTGCGTGGGCGGGTGGAGACCATTCATGCCCAGGCTGAGAAAGCCGCTCAGGCTGTGGTCGAGACTACGGCCAGTGGCAAGGTGTTGGATAGTTTGGCGGCGCAGTTGAAGGCGAGTTTGGGGCAGTTCAGGGCCTGATAGCTGGCCGGGGGTTTTTGACCGGGTACATATCCGTTGCTGCGGTAACGGCGGCTTATGGTTCCGCTCTTACAGCGGCTCACTTTTGAGAAGCGCAAAAGTAAGCAAAACGCTTTAGCCCCACCACTCGGTGCCTCGCCTAGGCTCGGCATGCCCGAACGCAGGCATTGCTCCGTGGGCCCGCCGCGAAGGGCCATCCATGGCCCAGCGCGGCTATCCCGGCATCCATGCCGGGATGCCCACTCCACAATACCTACGTTCGGCCAGCGTGGTTAACGGGGCGCCCGAGATCAACATCCACCCCGAGGCGGCCTAGTAGCCGACCTGGTTCTTGGTGGGACCGCGTTTCCCCTGTGGGAGCGGGCTTGCCCGCGAAGGCGGCCTAGTAGCCGGCCTGTCTCTTGCGGGTGTACCCCAATCCAACTGTGGGAGCGGGCTTGCTCGCGAAGGCGGCCTGGCAGCCGACCTGTTTCTCCCAGCTGTACTCCGATCAATTGTGGGAGCGAGCTTGCTCGCGATGGCGGTTTCAGCGGCTCAGGTACATCCGCGTCGTCAGCAAATAAACCGGCAACCCCGACACTACAATCAACAGCGCCGCATAAGGCGCCGCGGCTGCGAACTCCACATTGGATGTATGGGCCCAGACCGCCGTCGCCAACGTGTTGAGCCCGGTAGGGCTCAGTAATAGCGTGGCCGTCAGTTCCTTCATCGCATCCAGGAACACCAAGGCAAATGCCGCCCCAAGCGCCGGGAAGATGATCGGCAAGGTCACTCGGCAAAATGCACTGAACGACGAAGCCCCCAATGTGCGCGCGGCTTCTTCCAATTGCGGTGCTGCCTTGTTCAGCGCAGTACGCACCGGCGCCTGGGCCAGTGGCAGGAACAGCAGCGCGTAGGCGATCAGCAGCAGCCCTGACGTCTGATACAGCGCCGGCACGTAGTGCAGCGCGAAATACACCAGGCTCAGGGCAATCACCAGTCCTGGCAAGGCGTGGAGCAAGTACGGCAGGCGTTCGGCCCATAGCGCCAGGCGGCCCTTGTAACGCACCACCAACAGACCGACCGGCACCGCCAGCACCAGGCAGAGCGCGGCGCCTCCGAGAGAGAGCGCCAGGGACGACAGCAATGCCTCGCTGATTTCGCCCACCGGGAACGCGGCGGAGGTGCCCACTGCCAGCCAATACACCAGCATCCCCAGGGGAATGCCGCTGCCGATGATCGTCAGTGCCAGGCAATACACCTGCCCGAGAACAGCCCAAGGCCCCAGCCGGACTTGTTCGGCCTGTCGCGCCGCGCCCTGGCCGGTGCGCACATGCCGGCCCTTGCCGCGCACCCGCAGTTCCAGCCACAGCAGAATCAAACACAGCGCCAGTAGCACCGCCGACAGCATGGCGGCATTGGCGTTGCTGAATTCCAGCTCGAATTGTTGATAGATCGCGGTGGTAAAGGTTTGCAGGCCGATGATCGACAGCGCGCCGAATTCCACCAGCATGTGCAATGCGATCAGCAATGAGCCGGCCAGCAGCGAAGGCCAGAGCAGCGGTAACGTGACACGAAAGAACACCCCCCAACGATTTTGCCCCAGGGTGCGAGCTGACTCTTCGAGGGAGGGGTCCAGGTTGCGCAATGTCGCCGCCACCGGGAGAAAGATCAGTGGGTACTTGGACAGGGTCATCACCAGGATCGCGCCGCCCAGGCCTTCGAACTGGGCGCTGAGGGACACCCAGGTGAAGCTGCTGACAAACGCCGGCACCGCGAACGGCAGGCAGAGGATGACGCCCCATAGCCGGCGTCCCGGCAGGTTGCTGCGCTCCAGCAGCCAGGCCAGGGACAGGCCGATGATCCCGCAGGCCAGCGTGACGCCGACCATCAGTGCCAGGGTGTTGCGCAGCAGCCCGAATACATAGGGGCGCCACAACAGGTGCAACGCTTCGGCCCAGCCAGCTTGCCAGGCCTTCACGATGACGTAGAGCAGCGGCAGTGCGCTCAGGAACACCAACAGCAGCACCGGCAGCAACACTCCGAGCGGTGGGCGCTTGCGGCGCGGAACGTAGCTTGCTGTGGGGTGCGGGGCGCTTAGCGATGGGGTCATCAGTTCAGGCCGACTTCGCGTTCCAGTTCCAGAGCCTCTTCGGCGTTGCCGAGGTCGGCCGGGGTGACTTTCGGTGGCTCCAGCTCGCTGAAGGGCTTGAGGCCTCGATCCGAGGCCATGCCTTTGTGCAGCGGATACTCGGCGGACGTCTGGGTGATCACGCGTTGGCCTTCTTCGCTGGCCATGTAGGCGAGCAGTTGTTGGGCTTCTTTAGGATGTTTGCTGGATTTCAGCGCGGCGGCGCTGGACACGGTTACCAGGCCGCCGGCATCGCCACCGGTGAAGTAATGCAACTTGGAGTCGAGCTGGCCCTTCTCCCGTTGCAGGGCGAACCAGTAATAGTTGTTCACCAAGACGCTCGCGACTTCGCCGTTTTCCACAGCCTTGAGGGCAACCATATTGTTGCTGTAGACCTTGCCGAAGGCGCGCAGGCCGGTGAGCCATTCTTCGGCGGCGTCCATTCCGTGCAATTTGATAATGGCGACGGCTTGTTCCTGGAACGCACCACTGGTCGGTACGAAGCCGACCTTGCCTTGCCATTGTGGCTGGGCGAAATCGAGGACGGTTTTGGGCAAGTCTTTTTCGTCGATCAGCTTCGGGTTGTAGGCCACTACGCGCACGCGGGCGGTGACGCCCATCCAGGTGCCGTTGCCGGCGACGTAGTCCTTGGGCAGGACGTTGAGGGTCGCGTCGTCGATTTTTGCCAACAGGCCTTGTTCGCCGAGTTTGTTCAGGGGCGGCGATTCCTCGGTGTAGATCACATCGGCCGGCGAGCGGTCGCCTTCTTCGACCACCTGGCTGGCAAGCTGGTTGCTGCTGCCTTTGCGCACCTTGACGTGAATGCCGGTCTTGGCTTCGAAGGCCTTGGCCAATTCGTCGCCGACTTCCTTGTGCTGGCCGTTGTAGAGGGTGAGTTCCACCTTGTCGGCGGCGTGGGCGAGGGGCGTTGCGAGGGTCAGGCCGAGCAGGGTGCAGGTCAGGGCGCGGTAAAGGGTGGTTCGAAACATCATTCGCGGGGTTCCTCACTGTCGTGTAGCAAAAACTTGTAACAATGATAAACGATATTGTTTCTCATGTACGGATTGGAGGCGTGTGGCGAGAATTGGATTCTAAAAGCCAGAAACGCAAAAACCCGCTTTCGCGGGTTTCTGTGAGGATCAAGGTTGTAAACCTTGAAGCTGGAATTGGTGCCCAGAAGAAGACTCGAACTTCCACGACCTTGCGGTCACCAGCACCTGAAGCTGGCGTGTCTACCAATTTCACCATCTGGGCAGCATCTTCAGCGTTGCCGCTGTTGATGTGGCGCACTATACGGAGCGCATTTTGATCTGTAAACCCCTGTTTTTGTTTTGGTAATTGCCAAACGAAATTGCAGGGCCAGAAATGCAAAAACCCGCTTCCGCGGGTTTTTGTTGAGCTTGCAGACCGTTGATCTGTTGCTCGAAATTGGTGCCCAGAAGAAGACTCGAACTTCCACGACCTTGCGGTCACCAGCACCTGAAGCTGGCGTGTCTACCAATTTCACCATCTGGGCAGTATCGGCAACGTGTGTGCGTCGTCGATGGCGCGCACTATACGGAGCGTGTTTTTAACTGTAAACCCCTCTTAAGAAAAAAACCGGGAAATTTCACCAGCGGTGCAGTCCCGGGCTTCAACGGAGGGTCAAAAGGCTTTAGAAAAGGGCGTTCGCTGCTTGAAATTTCCCGTTTCATTACGCCTATGCCAAACTAACCCGTATATAGACAAGGTGAAAACTCTCTAATGGCCGATTGGCAGTCCCTCGATCCCGAGGCCGCTCGTGAAGCGGAAAAATATGAAAACCCTATTCCTAGCCGCGAACTGATCCTGGCGCATCTCGCCGATCGGGGTTCGCCTGCTAGCCGCGAGCAGTTGGTTGAAGAGTTCGGTCTGACCACCGAAGACCAGCTCGAAGCCCTGCGCCGCCGTCTGCGCGCCATGGAACGCGACGCTCAACTGATCTACACCCGGCGCGGCACTTATGCCCCTGTGGATAAACTCGACCTGATCCTGGGCCGCATCGCCGGTCACCGCGATGGCTTCGGCTTTCTGATTCCGGACGACGGCAGCGATGACTTGTTCATGAGCCCGGCGCAAATGCGCCTGGTGTTCGACGGTGACCGGGCGCTGGCCCGCGTGTCCGGCCTGGACCGCCGCGGTCGTCGTGAAGGCGTGATCGTCGAGGTGGTGTCCCGTGCCCACGAAAGCATCGTCGGCCGTTACTTCGAAGAAGGCGGCATCGGCTTCGTCGTCGCCGACAACCCGAAGATCCAGCAGGAAGTGCTGGTCACCCCAGGCCGTAACGCCAACGCCAAGGTCGGTCAGTTCGTCGAGGTGAAGATCACTCATTGGCCAACCCCGCGCTTTCAGCCTCAGGGCGATGTGGTCGAAGTGGTCGGCAACTATATGGCGCCGGGCATGGAGATCGATGTTGCCCTGCGCACCTACGACATCCCGCACGTCTGGCCGGAAGCGGTCCTCAAGGAAGCCGCCAAGCTCAAGCCGGAAGTCGAGGAGAAGGACAAAGAGAAGCGCATCGACCTGCGCCACTTGCCGTTCGTCACCATCGACGGTGAAGACGCCCGGGACTTCGACGATGCGGTCTACTGCGAAGCCAAGCCTGGCAAGTTGCGCCTGTTCTCCGGCGGCTGGAAGCTGTACGTCGCCATTGCCGACGTCTCCAGTTATGTGAAGCTCGGTTCGGCGCTGGATACCGAAGCCCAGGTGCGCGGTAACTCGGTGTACTTCCCCGAGCGCGTCGTGCCGATGCTGCCTGAGCAACTGTCCAACGGGTTGTGCTCGCTCAACCCGCAGGTCGATCGCCTGGCCATGGTCTGCGAAATGACCATCTCCAAATCCGGCGAAATGACCGATTACTGCTTCTATGAAGCGGTGATCCATTCTCATGCTCGCCTGACCTACAACAAGGTCAGCGCCATGCTGGAAACGCCAAAGCTGGCCGAGTCGCGCAAGCTTCGCGGTGAATACACCGACGTCGTGCCGCACCTCAAGGAGCTGTACTCGCTCTACAAAGTGCTGCTCGCGGCCCGTCATGTGCGCGGTGCGATCGATTTTGAAACCCAGGAAACCCGGATCATTTTCGGCTCCGAGCGCAAGATCGCCGAGATTCGTCCGACGGTGCGCAACGATGCTCACAAACTGATCGAGGAATGCATGCTGGCCGCCAACGTGGCCACTGCCGAATTCCTGAAGAAACACGAAATCCCTGCGCTGTACCGGGTCCACGACGGTCCGCCGCCGGAGCGTCTGGAAAAACTGCGGGCGTTCCTCGGTGAACTCGGCCTGTCCCTGCACAAGGGCAAGGACGGTCCGTCGCCCAAGGATTACCAGGCCTTGCTGGCCAGTATCAAGGACCGCCCGGACTTCCACCTGATCCAGACCGTCATGCTGCGCTCGTTGAGCCAGGCGGTGTACAGCGCCGATAACCAGGGCCACTTCGGCCTGAATTACGAAGCCTATACCCACTTCACTTCGCCGATCCGCCGCTACCCCGATCTGCTCACGCACCGGGCGATCCGCAGCGTCATCCATTCGAAGATGAACACCCCGCACGTCAAGCGTGCCGGTGCGATGAGCATTCCGAAGGCGCGCATCTATCCGTACGACGAAGCAGCCCTTGAGCAACTCGGCGAGCAGTGCTCGATGAGTGAGCGTCGTGCCGACGAAGCAACTCGCGACGTCGTGAACTGGCTCAAGTGTGAGTTCATGAAAGATCGCGTGGGTGAGTCGTTCCCGGGCGTGATCACTGCCGTGACCGGTTTTGGCCTGTTCGTCGAACTGACCGACATCTACGTCGAAGGTCTGGTGCACGTCACCGCGCTGCCGGGCGATTACTACCACTTCGACCCTGTGCACCACCGCTTGGCGGGCGAGCGCACCGGCCGCAGTTTCCGGCTTGGCGATACCGTCGAGGTGCGGGTGATGCGCGTCGACCTCGACGAACGCAAGATCGACTTCGAGATGGCCGAAAAAACCATCAGCGCGCCGATCGGCCGCAAGAAGCGCGGTAGCGAAACCGCCGCGCCTGCGGCCAAGACCGCCGCCGAACCTGCGTCGTCCAAGTCCGGGCGTCGCGGCCCGGCCAAGGAAAAAGCCGTCGAGGCCTATCGTCCGAGCGATGCGGCGGCGAAAAACGCCGAGCTGCGCAAAAGCCGTGAAATGAAGCAGGCGTTGCTTGCCGAAGCCAAAAGCGGTGGTAAAGCGGCGTCTGGGGGAAAGGCCGGACGGTCGGCCCCGGACAAGGCGACCAGCAAGCCGAGCAAGCACCGTAAAGGCCCGCCAAAAGCGGGCTCAGCCCCAGCCAAAAGCGGCGGGGCGCGTAAACCCAAGGCCAAGTCATGAGTCAGTTGGAAAAAATCTACGGCGTGCATGCCGTGGAGGCGTTGCTGCGTCATCACCCCAAGCGGGTCAAGCAGATCTGGTTGGCGGAAGGCCGCAGTGATCCGCGGGTCCAGACGCTGATCGAGTTGGCCAGCGAAAGTCGTGTGGCGGTCGGCCAGGCTGAGCGGCGCGAGATGGATGCCTGGGTCGAAGGCGTGCACCAAGGCGTTGTGGCCGAAGTCAGCCCCAGCCAGGTCTGGGGCGAGGCGATGCTCGACGAGCTGCTCGATCGCACCGAGGGTGCGCCATTGTTGCTGGTGCTGGACGGCGTGACCGATCCGCATAACCTCGGCGCTTGCCTGCGTTCGGCGGATGCGGCCGGTGCGTTGGCGGTCATTGTACCTAAAGACAAGTCGGCGACGTTGACACCGGTGGTGCGTAAAGTCGCCTGCGGCGCGGCGGAAGTGATTCCGCTGGTGGCCGTGACCAACCTGGCGCGTACCCTGGAGAAACTCCAGCAGCGCGGCCTGTGGGTGGTCGGTACGGCGGGCGAGGCAGAGGTCAGTATTTATGACCAGGACCTGACTGGTCCGACCATCCTGATCATGGGCGCCGAGGGCAAGGGCATGCGTCGCCTGACCCGTGAGCATTGCGATTACCTGGTCAAGCTGCCGATGGCGGGCAGCGTCAGCAGCCTCAACGTCTCAGTCGCGACCGGTGTGTGCCTGTTCGAGGCCCTGCGCCAGCGTAGCGTGAAGGCTGTCGCCAAGAAGCCTTAAGCCAGACGCAAGTCAAATGTGGGAGCGAGCTTGCTCGGGAAGGCGGCGTATCAGTGACATAAATGTTGCCTGGCGCGCCGCTTTCGCGAGCAAGCTCGCTCCCACAGTGTTTTGTGTTTGGGCAAAGATTGGTGGTTGTTCAAATAATCACCAATTGCCTTGCGCCTCCCTCGACCCTTCTCTACAATTGCGCCCCTTGCTGTGATGGCAGGCACTTATGTGTCTAGCGTCCACAAGTCCATAAGTGTCATTCACTCCTTGTCTGACCGTTTTTGAGCGGCAGGCTACAACCCGTAAGGAGCATTCATGCGTCATTACGAAATCATCTTTTTGGTCCACCCGGATCAAAGCGAGCAAGTCGGCGGCATGGTTGAGCGTTACACCAAGCTGATCGAAGAAGACGGCGGCAAAATCCACCGTCTGGAAGATTGGGGCCGTCGTCAACTGGCCTACGCAATCAACAATGTTCACAAGGCTCACTACGTGATGCTGAACGTTGAGTGCACCGGCAAGGCCCTGGCCGAGCTGGAAGACAACTTCCGCTACAACGATGCAGTGATCCGTAACCTGGTCATCCGTCGCGAAGAAGCCGTCACCGGCCAATCCGAGATGCTCAAGGCTGAAGAAAACCGCAGTGAGCGCCGTGAGCGTCGCGACCGTCCTGAGCACTCTGACAGCGCCGAAGGCGATGACAGCGATAGCGACAGCGACAACAGCGATAACGCTGACGAGTAATCCACGGACCTTTTAAGGAGCCAATCACATGGCACGTTTCTTCCGTCGTCGTAAATTCTGCCGCTTCACCGCTGAAGACGTGAAAGAGATCGATTACAAAGATCTCAACACTCTGAAAGCCTACGTATCCGAGACCGGCAAAATCGTTCCAAGCCGTATCACCGGTACCAAAGCTCGTTATCAGCGTCAGCTGGCCACCGCTATCAAGCGCGCCCGCTTCCTGGCCCTGCTGGCCTACACCGACAGCCACGGCCGCTGAGACCGGGCAGTCGACACGTAGCAAAGGATTGAATGCATGCGCGCCTTAGCTGAGTTCATCATGCGCGGTCGTATGCAGGCCACTCTGGTAGTGGCTGGATGCGCGGCATTGCCGTTGTTGTATTGGTTGGGTGCTGCCGCGGGAAGTCTTGTACTCCTGCGGCGCGGATTGAAGGACGCCCTTGGCGTTCTTGCTCTGGGACTGCTGCCAGCTTTGTTCTGGTGGTTGTATGCCGCTGACCCGCGGGCACTCATGGTGCTGCTGGGGTCTTCGACGCTGGCGTTGGTGTTGCGCGCAAGCGAATCCTGGAACCGCGTGCTGCTGGTCAGCATAGCGATGGGAGTGGTGTTTTCAGTGGTGCTCGGGGTGGCTTTCGAACCCCAGATCGAGATGCTGTCGCAGGCTTTGATAAAAATCCTGCCCGAGGCTCTTGGTGATCTCTACCAGCAGATGTCGGTAGAGGAGCAGGCGCGTTTCGCGTCCCTGATTGCACCGGTCCTGACCGGCCTGATTGCGGCCTTGTTGCAAATCGTCAGTGTGCTGAGCCTGATCATTGGGCGCTACTGGCAGGCGTTGTTGTACAACCCGGGTGGTTTTGGTCGCGAATTTCGCGCCATCCGATTCCCGCTTGGGCTGGCGATGTTGCTGCTGGCGGGCATGCTTCTGGGGCCGAACTTCGGTGCTCAGATGGCCATGCTCACGCCGTTGTGCAGCGTACCGCTGGTCTTTGCCGCCCTGGCCCTGATTCACGGGCTGGTGGCGCAAAAGCGACTGGCCAGGTTCTGGCTGGTGGGGTTGTACGTCACGTTGTTGCTGTTCATGCAGCTGATCTATCCGTTGCTGGTGGTCTTGGCCATCGTCGACAGCCTGATTGATTTTCGCGGTCGTATGGCGCCGAAAGACGCCGACAACGCGAACGGTGAAGGTTAAAAGTTAGAGGATTTTCACATGCAACTGATCCTTCTGGAAAAAATCGCCAACCTGGGCAACCTGGGCGACAAAGTAAACGTTAAGGCCGGTTACGGCCGTAACTACCTGCTGCCTTTCGGCAAAGCCACCGCTGCGACCGCTGCCAACCTGGCTGCGTTCGAAGAGCGTCGCGCTGAGCTGGAAAAAGCCGCCGCAGACCGTAAAGCATCGGCTGAAAGCCGTGCTGCCCAACTGGCCGAGCTGGAAGTGACCATCACTGCCACCGCTGGCGACGAAGGCAAGCTGTTCGGTTCGATCGGTACTCACGACATCGCTGACGCACTGACCGCCTCCGGCGTTGAAGTAGCGAAAAGCGAAGTTCGTCTGCCGAACGGCACCATCCGCAACGTAGGCGAATTCGACGTAGCCGTGCACCTGCACGCCGAAGTTGAAGCCACCGTACGCGTTGTCGTGGTAGCAGCTTAAGCAACACCTGTCGGCTGGCACCCTCGGGTGCTAGTCGGTAACATCGGGCACGATCCTGTTTACAGGTCGTGCCCTTTGTCTTTCTGTAGTTCCTGATTTTCTTAAACCCCCTGCGTTTCCCAAAGAATCAAGTGGCCATGAACGAAATCACCGCTCCTGAGCAATACGATCTGCAAACCGCTGCCCTGAAGGTGCCGCCGCATTCCATCGAGGCCGAACAGGCTGTGCTCGGTGGTCTGATGCTGGACAACAACGCCTGGGAACGCGTGCTCGATCAAGTCTCCGACGGCGATTTCTATCGACATGACCACCGCCTGATTTTCCGTGCGATCGCCAAGTTGGCCGATCAGAACATGCCGATCGACGTCGTCACCCTGTCCGAGCAGTTGGACAAGGAAGGCCAGACGTCCCAGGTCGGCGGCCTCGGCTACCTGGGTGAGCTGGCGAAGAACACGCCGTCGGTCGCCAACATCAAGGCCTATGCCCAGATCGTGCGCGAACGCGCCACCTTGCGCCAGTTGATCGGCATCAGCACCGAAATCGCCGACAGCGCCTTTAACCCGGAAGGCCGCACCGCCGCCGAAATCCTCGACGAAGCCGAACGGCAGATCTTCCAGATCGCCGAGGCCCGGCCGAAAACCGGTGGTCCGGTCAGCGTCAACGACCTGTTGACCAAGGCCATCGACCGCATCGACACCTTGTTCAATACCGACAACGCCATTACCGGCCTGTCCACCGGCTACACCGACCTCGACGAGAAGACCAGCGGCTTGCAGCCGTCCGACCTGATCATCGTCGCCGGCCGTCCGTCCATGGGTAAGACCACCTTTGCGATGAACCTGGTGGAAAACGCCGTGCTGCGCAGCGAAAAGGCTGTGCTGGTGTACTCCCTCGAGATGCCAGGTGAATCGCTGATCATGCGTATGCTCTCGTCCCTGGGGCGTATCGACCAGACCAAGGTCCGTTCCGGCCAACTGGAAGACGACGATTGGCCGCGCCTGACGTCGGCGGTCAACCTGCTCAACGATCGCAAGCTGTTCATCGACGATACGGCCGGTATCAGTCCGTCGGAAATGCGCGCCCGAACCCGTCGCCTGGTGCGCGAGCACGGTGAAGTCGGGCTGATCATGATCGACTACTTGCAGTTGATGCAGATCCCGGGCTCCAGCGGCGACAACCGGACCAACGAGATTTCCGAGATCTCTCGTTCCCTCAAGGCCCTGGCCAAGGAATTCAACTGCCCGGTGGTGGCGCTTTCCCAGTTGAACCGTTCCCTGGAACAGCGCCCCAACAAGCGCCCGGTGAACTCCGACTTGCGGGAATCCGGAGCGATCGAGCAGGACGCCGACGTCATCATGTTCGTGTACCGCGACGAGGTGTATCACCCCGAGACGGAACACAAGGGCATCGCCGAAATCATCATCGGCAAGCAGCGGAACGGCCCGATCGGCTTCATCCGCCTGGCCTTTATCGGCAAGTACACGCGCTTCGAAAACCTGGCGCCGGGTAGCTACAATTTTGATGATGATGAGTAAGGTGTCCCGCGCCTGGTGAGGCGCGCCCTTCTCCAGAGGTGTGCACGGCTACTGTGGGAGCGAGCTTGCTCGCGATAGCGGTGTAACAGTCAGCATGGATATTGAGTGTGCTGGCCCTTTCGCGAGCAAGCTCGCTCCCACATTTGATTTGCGGTGAGCCGCCGATTTCCGACCATAGCCGTCGGAATTGGTTGTTTTTTGTGCTATATTCCGCGCCCGCGATTTTTCATCTTTTATACCGGTCATCGACATGCAAGCAGCCAAGCCGTTATTTGACTATCCCAAGTACTGGGCCGAATGTTTCGGCCCGGCGCCGTTCCTGCCGATGAGCAGGGAGGAGATGGATCAGCTCGGCTGGGATTCGTGCGACATCATCATCGTGACCGGTGATGCCTACGTCGATCACCCGTCGTTCGGCATGGCGATCATCGGTCGACTGCTGGAAGCCCAGGGTTTTCGCGTCGGGATCATTGCCCAGCCGAACTGGCAGTCCAAAGACGACTTCATGAAGCTTGGCGAGCCCAATCTGTTCTTCGGTGTCGCGGCCGGCAACATGGACTCGATGATCAACCGCTACACCGCCGACAAGAAAATTCGCTCCGATGACGCCTACACCCCCGGTGGTCTGGCGGGCAAGCGGCCGGACCGTGCGAGCCTGGTCTACAGCCAGCGCTGCAAGGAAGCCTACAAGCATGTGCCGATCGTGCTTGGCGGTATCGAAGCGTCGCTGCGGCGCATCGCCCATTACGATTACTGGCAGGACCGGGTGCGCAACTCGATCCTGATCGACGCCTGCGCCGACATCCTGCTCTACGGCAACGCCGAGCGTGCGATTGTCGAAGTCGCCCAGCGTCTTTCCTACGGTCACAAGATCGAAGACATCACCGATGTGCGCGGCACGGCGTTCATTCGTCGCGACACGCCGCAAGGCTGGTACGAAGTCGACTCCACGCGCATCGACCGCCCGGGCAAGATCGACAAGATCATCAACCCGTACGTGAACACCCAGGACACTCAAGCCTGCGCGATCGAGCAGGAAAAAGGCCCGGTTGAAGACCCGAGCGAAGCCGAGGTCATACAGATCCTGGCGAGCCCGAAAATGACCCGCGACAAAACCGTGATTCGCCTGCCGTCGGTGGAAAAGGTGCGTGGCGATGCGGTGCTTTACGCTCACGCCAACCGCGTCCTTCACCTCGAAACCAACCCGGGCAACGCCCGTGCGTTGGTGCAGAAACATGGCGAAGTCGACGTCTGGTTCAACCCGCCGCCCATTCCGATGACCACCGAGGAAATGGACTACGTGTTTGGCATGCCTTACGCACGTGTTCCGCATCCGGTGTATGGCAAGGAAAAGATCCCGGCCTACGAGATGATCCGTTTCTCGGTGAACATCATGCGTGGCTGCTTTGGCGGCTGCACGTTCTGCTCGATCACCGAGCACGAAGGTCGGATCATCCAGAACCGCTCCGAAGAATCGATCATTCGCGAGATCGAAGAGATCCGCGACAAGGTCCCGGGTTTCACCGGCGTCATTTCCGACCTCGGCGGCCCGACCGCTAACATGTACCGCATCGCCTGCAAGAGCCCGGAAATCGAGTCCGCGTGCCGCAAGCCGTCCTGCGTGTTCCCTGGCATCTGCCCGAACCTGAACACCGACCATTCTTCGCTGATCCAGCTGTACCGCAGCGCCCGGGCATTGCCTGGAGTGAAGAAGATCCTGATTGCCTCCGGCCTGCGTTACGACCTGGCGGTCGAATCGCCGGAATACGTCAAGGAGCTGGTGACCCACCACGTCGGTGGCTACCTGAAGATCGCCCCGGAGCACACCGAGGAAGGTCCGCTCAACCAGATGATGAAACCGGGCATCGGCAGCTATGACAAATTCAAGCGGATGTTCGAGAAGTACACCAAGGAAGCCGGGAAAGAGCAGTACCTGATTCCATACTTCATCGCCGCTCACCCGGGCACCACCGACGAAGACATGATGAACCTGGCGCTGTGGCTCAAGGGCAACGGTTTCCGCGCCGACCAGGTGCAGGCGTTCTATCCATCGCCGATGGCGACGGCGACCGCCATGTACCACTCGGGCAAGAACCCGCTGCGCAAGGTCACCTACAAGAGCGACGCGGTGACCATCGTCAAGAGCGAGGAACAACGCCGGCTGCACAAGGCGTTCCTGCGTTATCACGACCCCAAGGGCTGGCCAATGCTACGTGAAGCGCTGACTCGCATGGGCCGCGCCGACTTGATCGGGCCGGGCAAGAACCAATTGATCCCGCTGCACCAGCCGGCCACCGACAGCTACCAGAGCGCCCGTCGCAAGAACTCGACGCCGGCCGGCAGCCACAAGGTGGCCAAGGAAACCACCAAGATCCTGACCCAACATACCGGCCTGCCACCGCGTGCCAGCGATGGCGGCAATCCGTGGGACAAGCGCGAGCGGGCCAAGGCCGCGGCATTCGCCCGCAACCAGCAGGCCGCCAAGGAACGCAAGGACGCCGCCAAGGGCAAAGGGCCGAAACCTGCGCGCAAGCCTGTCGTGCCGCGCTGATTGTAAGCTGCCAAGCAAAACGCCAGCCTCAGTGCTGGCGTTTTGCTTTCTAGCGACGGTGCTGCCCATTTGCTATCGTGGCCGCCGCCTATTTCAGCCAATTCAGTGCAATAAAGCCGGGTGCAGCCCTTGTGGCGAGGGAGCTTGCTCCCCCTCGGCGGCGAAGCCGTCGTAAACCGACTGATGTGGTCTGCCTGGAAGAATGCGTCGGATCGTGTGGGTCTGCTGCGCAGCCCAGCGGGAGCAAGCTCCCTCGCCACGGTATTTGTGTCCAGCAGCACAGCGATGAAGATCCCCCGATTCTCAAGGACGATTCATATGAGCAGCGCTTCAACAGGCATCGGCATGGACCTGAGCTTCTCCCAGGTCATGGCCCGCCAACGCATTGAAAGCCAAATCAACCTGCCACGTCTGTTCGCCGCCATCGATGCCGATCCAGGCATCGTCGGCGCAGGCGTGGTGTACATCGATGCTGAGTTCAATGTAGTGACCCTGCGTGAGTTCAAGCCGATTTGCAGCATCAAGCCCAAGCGGATCATCTTGCATGAGGCGCAGAAGTACATCGCGCCAGCGCAGTTTGCCCAGCAGGTGCAGGTCAATCCTCGGCAATCGCGCCTGGTGGGAGAGGCGATCAATACCTCCTTGTCCTGCGCTGGAGCGGTATTGGGTTGGATTGTCGTGCTCAGTGGGTCGATTGCGGTTCCCTTCAGTGCCGGGGCTAGCACTGTGGTAGTGGCTTTGGGTTATGCGGCTGCGACGGCGAGTTCGGTGCAATGTGGTATCGGTATTATCCGTACGACGGCAGAAGTGACTAATCCGCAGATCAATGACAAGTTGGACAGTGAAGAGTGGTACCAATACGCCTCGATCGGTCTGGATGCTGCCTCTTTGCTGGGCGTTGGGGCTTCTACCTTAACTACCATAAAACTTGTGAGGGTGGCCAAGGCCAGTACGGGTAAGAGTCTGCGTGAAGTCTTGCGTGGGCTGACTCGTCAGGAACGGTCGAAGTTGACCAAAGAGTTGTTGAGCATCAATGATCCCCGGCTGACGCCAAAGATGCTCAAGCTCAAGCAACTTGCCGGCGAGTTGCCAAAGCGCTTCACTCCGACCCAACTGCAACACGCTACGGTTACTCAGATCAAGGACGCCTTGGGGGCGGCGATAGGCCTGACGGGTAGTAGTTTGTCGGGCAATGTCAAAACTATTGCCGTTGGCTTGTACGAAGAGCTGGAGGAGTAATGGAAGATCTGAGTCTGCCCCGTTTTTTGGCGCGTTACTTTCCGACTTTCATGGGCGGCATTTTCGCGGCGCTGTTCTCTTTGGGCTGCGCTATTCCCTTGGTGACAGTGTCCTATTTCGCCGGGGCTTCAATCGACGAGCAAGCGACTTGGTCGGTTCTGGGGGGCGCGGCGGTCACCCTGGTGGTGGTGCACTGCAATTTCATGATGGTGCGCGGAAGGCCAGTGTGGGTGTGGGGAGTGGTCACCGTTCTGGTTTTATGCCTGCTGGTCGTATTACCCACCATAGGGAGCCATCCGCATAAGGTCATCTATGTTTTGGCTGTGATGTTTCCACTATTAGGTTTGCTGGTACTCAACAGCAAACGCCATCGCGAGATGCGTAGCAAACTGGTAGAAATCCGCCGCCAACGTGAACTCATCATCCAGGCCGCCAAGGCGTCACGCCCGCGACGCTGAGTCGATTCGCTACCTCCCCGCCACATTTATGTGCGCGCCGTTGCACACGAATGCGAGCATCGCGCGTTTTTAGTGCTCTACTGCCTTGAGTAGACAAAGAAAGTGTCCGACCTGCCTGCATGGCATAAGTCTTGCGCCGCTTTCACTAACGCCCAGGCTCGCAGGAGGCACGTCGTGTCGATCCATGTCGCATTGCACCACGTTACGCATTACCGCTACGACCGCGCCGTCGAACTCGGCCCGCAGATCGTTCGCCTGCGCCCGGCCGCCCACAGCCGCACGCGGATTCTTTCGTATGCGCTGAAGGTTTCCCCGGACCAGCACTTCATCAACTGGCAGCAGGATCCCCAGGGCAATTACCTGGCGCGATTGGTGTTTCCCGAGAAAACCCGCGAGCTGCGGATCGAAGTCGATCTGTTGGCGGAAATGGCGGTGTTCAATCCGTTCGATTTCTTCCTCGAGCCCTACGCTGAAAAAATTCCGTTCGCCTACGCGGCCGATGAGCGCAAGGAGCTGGCGCCGTACCTTGAAACCTTGCCGCTGACGCCGAGGTTCCAGGCCTACCTGGACGGTATCGACCGCACGCCGCTGCCGGCGGTGGATTTTTTGGTGGCGCTCAACCAACGCTTGAGCGAAGACATCAACTACCTTATCCGCATGGAGCCCGGCGTCCAGACCCCGGAGCACACCCTGGAGCACGCCTCCGGTTCCTGCCGCGACTCAGCCTGGCTGCTGGTGCAGTTGTTGCGCAACCTGGGCCTGGCCGCGCGGTTCGTCTCCGGTTACCTGATCCAGTTGACCGCCGATGTGAAAAGCCTCGATGGCCCGTCTGGTACCGACGTGGACTTCACCGACCTGCATGCCTGGTGTGAGGTCTACCTTCCCGGTGCCGGTTGGATCGGCCTGGATGCGACCTCCGGGCTGTTCGCCGGCGAAGGGCACATCCCATTGGCTTGTAGTCCTGATCCGTCCTCGGCAGCGCCGATCAGTGGCTTGGTGGAGCCTTGCGAGTGCGAATTCAGCCACGAAATGTCCGTGGAGCGGATCTGGGAAGCGCCGCGGGTCACCAAGCCCTACACCGAAGAACAATGGCTGGCGATCCAGGCGCTGGGGCGCCAGATCGATGCCGACCTGCTGGAGGGTGACGTGCGCCTGACCATGGGCGGCGAACCGACCTTCGTGTCTATCGATGACCCGGACGGCGCCGAGTGGAACACCGCTGCGCTTGGGCCGGACAAGCGCCGGCTCTCCGCCGAGCTGTTCCAGCGCATGCGCAATCACTATGCGTCCAAGGGGCTGGTGCATTTCGGCCAGGGCAAGTGGTACCCGGGTGAACAGTTGCCGCGCTGGTCGCTCAACTGCTATTGGCGGCGTGACGGGGTGCCGATCTGGCACAACAGTGCGTTGATCGCCGACGAGCAGCAAGACTACGGCGCCGACGGTGCATTGGCCGGACGGTTTCTGACCAGCGTCGCCGAGCGCTTGAATATTCCTGCGCGGTTCGTCTTCCCAGCCTACGAAGACAATTTCTATTACCTCTGGCGCGAAGGTGCGTTGCCTTCGAACGTCACGGCCCAGGACCCGCGCCTGGAAGACGCCTTGGAGCGGGCCCGGTTGCGCAAGGTCTTCAACCAAGGCCTGGACAAAGTGATCGGTCAGGTCCTGCCCCTGGCTCGCACCGCCAAGGGTGATCAATGGCAAAGCGGTCGCTGGTACCTGCGGGACAACCACTGCCGGCTGGTGCCGGGGGATTCGCCCCTGGGTTATCGCTTGCCACTGGCGTCCCAACCTTGGGTGACGGCGGCAGAGTACCCGTTTATCCACCCCACCGACCCGAACCAGGATTTGCCCGAGCTGCCCGACACTGAACAGCTGGCGCGGCACGGCGAGGCGGCGGCCGAGCAGGATCGTGCTCCAGAGATCGACAAGTCCGCCGACTGGCTGACCCGCACCGCGTTCTGTGCCGAGGCCCGTGAAGGCCGGTTGTACCTGTTCATGCCGCCGTTGGAGCGGGTCGAGGATTACCTGGAACTGGTCAGCGCCATCGAGGCAACGGCCGAGGAGCTGCAGTGTCCGGTGCTGTTGGAAGGCTATGAGCCGCCGAGCGATCCGCGCCTGAGCAATTTCCGCGTCACTCCCGATCCCGGTGTGATCGAGGTCAACGTGCAACCCTCGGCGACTTGGGATGAGTTGGTCGAGCGCACTGAGTTTCTTTACGAAGAGGCGCGACAAACCCGACTGACCACCGAAAAATTCATGATCGATGGCCGGCACACCGGTACCGGCGGCGGTAACCATTTCGTACTGGGTGGCGCGACACCGGCTGACTCACCGTTTCTGCGGCGTCCCGACCTGCTGCGCAGCCTGATCAGTTACTGGCATAACCATCCGTCGTTGTCTTACCTGTTTTCCGGACTGTTCATCGGCCCGACCTCCCAGGCGCCACGGGTGGACGAGGCGCGCAACGATGCGTTGTACGAGCTGGAGATCGCTTTCGCACAAATGCCGGAGCCGGGTGAGCAATGCCCGCCCTGGTTGGTCGATCGACTGTTGCGCAACTTGTTGATCGACGTGACCGGCAACACCCACCGCGCTGAATTTTGCATCGACAAGCTCTATTCACCGGACGGTGCCACCGGACGCCTCGGCCTGTTGGAATTGCGCGCTTTCGAGATGCCGCCCCACGCCCGCATGAGCCTGGCCCAGCAATTACTGCTGCGGGCACTGGTGGCGCGGTTCTGGCGTGAACCCTATGCACCGGCGAAGCTGGCGCGCTGGGGCACCGAGCTGCATGACCGCTTCCTGTTGCCACACTTCATCGAGCAGGATTTTGCCGACGTCATCCATGAGCTGAACGCCGCCGGCTACCCGGTGCAGGCCGAGTGGTTCGCCGCGCACCTGGAGTTCCGTTTCCCCAAGGTGGGCGACTACGCGGTCAACGGCATCGAGCTGCAACTGCGCCAGGCCCTCGAGCCCTGGCATGTGCTGGGGGAAGAGGGCGCGGTGGGCGGCACGGTGCGTTATGTGGACTCCTCCCTGGAGCGCTTGCAGGTCAAGCTCAGCGGCCTGGCGCCGCAACGCTATCTGCTGACGTGCAACGGCGTGCCCGTGCCTTTGCAACCCACCGGTCGGGTCGGCGAGTTCGTCGCCGGGGTGCGTTTCCGCGCCTGGCAACCGGCCAACTGCCTGCAACCGACCATCCCGGTGCATGCGCCGCTGGTCTTCGACTTGCTCGATACCTGGATGCAGCGTTCCGTGGGTGGTTGCCAGTATCACGTGGCCCATCCGGGCGGGCGCAACTACGACAGCCTGCCGGTGAATGCCAATGAGGCCGAGAGCCGGCGGATGGCGCGTTTCTTCCGTATCGGACACACGCCTGGGAAACTTCCGATACCCAGCCTGGCAATGGATGACGAGTTTCCCCTCACGCTCGATCTGCGCCGTTTTCAAGGGGCACCCAAGGTGTAGGTGAACCCAGTGGCGAGGGAGCTTACTCCCGCTGGGCTGCGAAGCGGCCCCAAGACAGCCGACTCCATTTGCCTGACACACCGGGTAGTCAGGTTTCAGGGCTGCTGCGCAGCCCAGCGGGAGCAAGCTCCCTCGCCACAGTCGTCATGTTCCGCTCCAAACTCAGCTATCCGGGCGTCACGCGCTGCGCTAGTCTCACCTTTTATTGCCGTCTGCCGAGCTTTCCATGCCTGACCTGCTTGACCGTTACCCGCTGACGACGGGCACCTATCACGAACTGCTGGATGACAGCGGCGCGGTGCGTCCGCACTGGCAGCGGTTGTTCGATCAGTTGCAGCGCAGTACGTCGGCCCATCTGATCCAGCGCCAGGCGCTGCTGGCCCGGCAGATCCAGGAAAACGGCGTCACCTATAACGTCTACGCGGATCCGAAGGGCGCGGATCGGCCGTGGGAGCTGGACCTGCTGCCCCATGTGATCGATGCGCAGGAATGGAAGCAACTGTCGGCCGGGATCGCTCAGCGCGCACGGCTGCTTAATGCAGTGCTGGCTGACCTGTATGGCCCGCAGCGGCTGATCAGCGAAGGGCTGTTGCCGGCGGAGCTGGTGTTCGGGCACAACAATTTCCTCTGGCCGTGCCAGGGCATCGCGCCGCCGGACGGCATCTTCCTGCACTTGTATGCCGTGGACCTGGCCCGTACACCCGATGGTCGCTGGTGGGTCACGGCGGATCGGACCCAGGCGCCTTCGGGGGCCGGTTATGCGCTGGAAAACCGCATGATCGTGTCCCGCGCCTTCCCCGACCTGTATCGCGACCTGAAGGTGCAGCACCTGTCCGGTTTCTTCCGCACCTTGCAGGAAACCCTCGCGCGGCAGGCCCCCAGCGAGGGTGAGCCGCCGCTGGTGGTGCTGCTGACGCCGGGGCGCTTCAACGAAAGCTATTTCGAACATCTTTACCTGGCGCGCCAGCTGGGTTATCCGCTGGTGGAAGGGGGCGACCTGACCGTTCGGGACGCCACGGTTTACCTCAAGACCCTCAGCGGACTGCGCCGGGTCCACGCCATCATGCGTCGGCTCGACGACGATTTCTGCGACCCGCTGGAACTGCGCACCGACTCGGCCTTGGGTGTGCCGGGATTGCTGGAGGCGGTGCGCCAGGGCCGGGTGCTGGTGGCCAATGCCTTGGGCAGCGGCGTGCTGGAATCCCCGGGGCTGCTGGGGTTCCTGCCGAAGATCAACCAGTATCTGTTCGGCGAGGAACTGATGCTGCCGTCTATCGCCACGTGGTGGTGTGGCGAGCCGCCGGTGCTGGCCCAGGCCCTGGAAAAACTGCCTCATTTGTTGATCAAGCCGGCGTTTCCTTCCCAAAGCTTCAGCCCAGTATTCGGTCGCGACCTGAACGAGGAGCAGCGCGGTCAATTGGCGGCGCGCATGCAGGCACGGCCCTATGCCTATGTCGCCCAGGAGTTGGCGCAACTGTCCCAGGCTCCGGTCTGGCAGGCCGAAGACGGTCAACTTCAACCCCGGGCCATTGGCATGCGCGTATATGCCGTGTCCGGGGAGGACGATTATCGGGTGCTGCCGGGGGCCTGACCCGCGTGGCCGCCGAGGCCGACGCCGAAGTGGTGTCGATGCAGCGCGGTGGCGCCAGCAAGGACACTTGGGTA
This sequence comes from Pseudomonas brassicacearum, assembly GCF_000585995.1. Lineage (NCBI taxonomy): Bacteria > Pseudomonadati > Pseudomonadota > Gammaproteobacteria > Pseudomonadales > Pseudomonadaceae > Pseudomonas > Pseudomonas brassicacearum. The sequence continues at coordinate 662,955 of NZ_CP007410.1, forward strand.
CTGGGGGAGCAGGCGCCCGGCGGTGAACAATGGAAGGCCCAGCGAACCGTAGGGGTCCATGACCTGGTGCGACGCGATCCGTACCTGCCTTCGCGGGTGGTGGAAAACCTGTTCTGGTTTGGCCGTTACTGCGAGCGCTGCGACGACAGCGCCCGGCTGCTGCGGATCATGCTGGCGCGTTATGTCGATGGCGACGATCCGCAGGCCTTGAAATCGGCGGTGTCCCTGGGCGAAAGCCTGATGTTGCTGCCTGAAGAGGGCGAACTTCCGGAGCGTCTGCAGGCGGCGTTGCTGGGGGATGACTGGTCGTTCAGCCTGCGCTCCAACCTGCAGCGCTTGCAGTGGGCGGCCTCGCAGGTTCGCGGAAAGCTCTCCCGGGAAAACTGGCAGGCGCTGGTGGAACTGCAACGCGAAGCCATGGAGCTGGAAACCGAGGAGCCGGATTTCGGTGAGCTGCTGGACTTCCTCAACCGATTGGTGATGTCCCTGGCGGCACTCTCCGGTTTCGCCCTGGACGACATGACCCGCGACGAAGGCTGGCGGTTCTTGATGATCGGCCGCCGTCTGGAGCGTTTGCAGTTTCTCAGCAGCAGCCTGGCCGCGTTCTTGCGGGGCGAGGCGGTGTTCGACCAGGCTGGACTGGAGTGGTTGCTGGAACTGGGCAACAGCAGCATCACCTACCGCTCGCGTTACCTGGCGGTGGCCCAATTGATCCCCGTGCTCGACCTGTTGCTGCTGGACGAACAAAACCCCCATGCCGTGCTCTTCCAGTTGAAGCTGGTCGCCCGCACCCTCAAGCGTCTGAACGACGATTTTGGCGCGCCCAGGGAAACGGCCTTGCCAGAACTGGTGGCGCGTCTGTCACGTTTTGACCTGCGCTGCCTGGAAAACCCACTGTTCGGCGAAGCCAGCCTGCGCGCCGCGCTCGATGGGTTGGCCGACCTGTTGCAGGAAGTGGCCGACGTCAGCGGCCAGGTTTCCGATCGCCTGGCCTTGCGTCATTTTGCCCACGTCGATGACGTCAGCCAGCGCACGGTGTCCGTCTGATGAACGCTCGTTACCAGATCCTCCACGACACCCATTATCACTACGACAGCCCGGTCTCCCTGGCCCAGCAGCTTGCCCACCTGTGGCCGCGACCCTGTGACTGGCAGCGCTGCACCGAACAACTGCTGTTGATCAACCCGGAGCCGACGACCCGTCGCGATGAGCAGGATGTGTTTGGCAACCCGCTGACCCGCCTGGCCTTCGAACGGCCCCATGACGAGTTGTTGGTCAACGCCCGCCTGAGCGTCGAGGTGTTGGCCCGTCCCGAGTTGGACTTCAACCTGTCCCCGGCCTGGGAGTCGACCTGTAATGCGCTGACCTACAGCGGCCGGCCGCTGGCTGCGTCGTTGCTGGACGCGTGCCGCTACCGTTTCGAGTCGCCTTATGTGCACCTCAAGCGCAGCTTCGTCGAGTTTTCCGAAAGTTGCTTCCCGCCGGGACGCCCGTTGATGCTCGGCGTTCGGGCGCTGATGGAGAAGATTTTCGAGGAGTTCACCTTCGATGCCGAAGCCACCCAGGTGGCGACGCCGCTGGTGGAGGTGCTGGAACGGCGACGGGGCGTGTGCCAGGACTTCGCCCACCTGATGCTGGCCTGCGTGCGTTCCCGAGGGCTGGCGGCGCGTTACGTCAGTGGCTACTTGCTAACGCAGCCGCCGCCCGGCCAGCCACGGCTGATCGGTGCCGATGCGTCCCACGCCTGGGTGTCGGTGTATTGCCCGGTGCTGGGGTGGGTGGACTTCGACCCGACCAACAACGTGCAACCGGCCCTGGAACACATCACCCTGGCCTGGGGGCGGGATTTTTCCGATGTGTCGCCGTTGCGCGGGGTGATCCTGGGGGGCGGTAGTCATGATCCCGAGGTGCGGGTGACGGTGATGCCGCTGGAGTCATGACCCAGCTCTGCAATGAAATACTTGTGGCGAGGGAGCTTGCTCCCGCTTGAGTGCGAAGCGCTCAAAAAAATGGGCCTGCTGCGCAGTCCAGCGGGAGCAAGCTCCCTCGCCACAGGGGCACTCATCAACCGCGAGATCCGTTATGTTCCCTGTATCTATCAAAGGCGTACTGCAATCCCCCGAAGGCCTGGTCGTGCTGATGCTCAACGAACGGGATGAATGGGAGTTGCCCGGTGGGCGGATCGAATTGGGCGAAACGGCGCCGCAATGCCTGGCGCGGGAGATCGACGAGGAACTGGCGGTTGAGGTGAGCGTGGGGGAGCCCCTGGATTCGTACTTGTTCGAGGTGATTCCCGGCAAGCACGTCTTCATCTCCACTTACCGCTGCCACTTGCTGGGCGGTTTCGTGCCGACGGTCAGCCATGAACACAAGGAGATCGGGCTGTTCGAGCCGGGGCGGTTGCCGGCGAATCTGCCAACAGGTTATCGCGAGTCGATTATCAAGGCGCTGGGGTTGTGAGGGCCGGCAGCTAGGCTGCCGGCCCTGGACACAAACCGTGGGGCCGGATTACATCATCGGGCCCGGAGGGGCTCAGGCGTCGGGTGCCTGATCTTTCGGTGCAGCAACATCATCTTCTGCCGCTACTTCGCCTTCGGTATCCGGGGTCAGTGCTGCGGCTTCCTCTTCAGCTGTCGCTTTCTTGCGCTGAAGCTTTTCCTCTTTCTTCTGCTCCTTGGCCAAGTCTCTCTGACGTTTGGCGAAGGAATAATTGGGTTTAGCCATGGGCGATCCTCTGGGGTCGAAGGTGAGGTTGAGCGGCGCGTATTCTGCCCTGTATCGGGGTCGAGCGGTTAGCTGGGTTTTTGTTCGGCCCACTTTGGCTGCACCGACGGTTGCCATTCGTCCAGCGCATCGAGCAGGTTGTGCGGTGATTCGCTCACCTGCAGCATGTCACGATGCGGCGCGCGGACGAAGCCTTCGCCGACGATATGATCGAGAAAACCGGTGAGTTTGCTGTAGAACCCGTTCACTTCCAGCAGCCCCAGCGGTTTACCGTGGTAGCCGAGCTGGCCCCAGGTCCAGACTTCAAACAGTTCCTCCAACGTGCCGAGGCCGCCGGGCAGGGCGATGAAGGCATCGCTCAGTTCGGCCATGCGCGCTTTACGGGCGTGCATGCCGTCCACCACTTCCAGGCGGGTCAGGCCGCTGTGGCCGATTTCCTTGTCTTTCAGGCTTTGCGGGATGATGCCAATGACTTCGCCGCCGGCCGCCAGGGCCGCATCGGCGACGATACCCATCAGGCCCACGGCGCCACCGCCGTAGACCAGGGTCAGCTTTCGTTCCGCCAACGCTCGTCCCAGGGCCTGCGCCGCTTCACGGTAGGCTGGGTTCGTGCCGGTGCTGGCGCCGCAAAATACACAAACAGACGCGATGGACATGCTTTACTCCGTGGTCAGTAACGGGTCCAGAGTAAAGCCTGGCCTGGGTTGCGCAAAGTACTTAAACCTCGCGCTGGGGTTTTTCGTAAGTGCCGCTGGCGCCGCAGGCATAGGCGGCGAGCAAGCTGCATAACAGGCTGTTGATGTTCATGAGGGCGCTCCAGAGAGGTGATGGGAGCGATCATAGAGCGGTGTCATACGTCTGGCTGGTTGATTGTGTCCATCAGGCTGATAGCCTTAAGTTGTATACAATCTTTGATTCAGGTCATAGGAACTTGTCTCAAAATCAGGCAGTCTTTCCCTTTGAAGGAATTTTGTTAACCATGCCTTGGAGATTCACGATGTTTGCCAAACTTGTTGCAGTATCCCTGTTGACGCTGGCCAGCAGCCAACTGATGGCAGCGGAGTGCAAGACCACCATCGACTCGACCGACCAGATGTCCTTTAACACCAAGGCCATCGAGATCGACAAGAGCTGCAAGACCTTCACCGTTGAGCTGACGCACTCGGGCAGCTTGCCGAAAAACGTTATGGGCCATAACTGGGTGCTGAGCAAGGAGGCTGACATGCAGCCGATTGCCACCGATGGCCTGCCCGCTGGTATCGACAAGAACTATCTGAAAGATGGGGATGCCCGCATCATTGCCCATACCAAGCTCATTGGTGCTGGCGAAAAAGACTCGGTCACCTTCGATGTCTCGAAACTCGACGCTGCCGAAAAATACGGTTTCTTCTGCTCGTTCCCAGGCCACATCTCGATGATGAAAGGCACTGTGACCCTGAAGTAATCCTACAGGCACAAAAAAAGCGCCCGTTTCAGGGCGCTTTTTTGTGTCCGGCCAATAACCGCACCTCCTGTGGGAGCGAGCTTGCTCGCGATGGCGTCGGATCAGCCAACGTTGACGCTGGCTGACACACCGTTATCGCGAGCGAGCTCCCACAGGGATTTGCCCATCACGGGGCGTAAGGCATCACTCGCTTGTGCTCGGTCTTGCGGTAGGTCTCGCAGATGATCCGGGCCGCTTCTTCGCGGATGGTCTTGCCATGCAGGAAGGCATCGATTTCGCCATAGGTCACGCCGTGGGCGGCTTCGTCGGGTTTGCCGGGGGACAGGTCTTCGAGGTCCGCGGTGGGGACTTTTTCCACCAGTGATTCCGGCGCGCCGAAGTCCCGGGCGATGGCCCGGACCTGGTTTTTCACCAGGCCGCTCAGCGGGGCCAGGTCGCAGGCGCCGTCACCGAATTTGGTGAAGAAACCCATCACGGCTTCGGCCGCGTGATCGGTGCCGATCACCAGGCCCTGCTCGGCGCCGGCGATGGTGTACTGCGCCACCATGCGCATCCGCGCCTTGGTATTGCCCACCACGAAATCCCGCATGCCCGGTGCCTTGCCTTCGAATGCCAGGACTTCGTTGGCCAAGGCCTTGACCGCCGGGCCGATGTTGACGGTATGGCGCTCGTCCGGTTCGATGAAGTCCACGCTGGCTTGTGCGTCATGTTCGTCGAACTGGGTTTCATACGGCAGGCGCACGGCGATGAACTTGTAGGCCGCGTTACCGCTTTTCTCCCGCAGTTCGCGCACGGCTCGCTGGGCCAGCAGGCCGGCGGTCAACGAGTCGACCCCGCCACTGATGCCCAGTACGAGGGTCTTGAGCCCGGAGTTGACCAGGCAATCCTGAATGAAGCTCACCCGGCGGGCGATTTCGGCCTTGAGGGCGGCGTCATCGGCGAACGGTGGCTGGACCTTGAGCTGTTCAGCAATCTCACGCTGTACGGCTTGCATGAATTCACTCCTTGCTTGATGTGTCTGAAAGGGCGGCAGGTACTTGGAAAACGTGTCGCATGTAGGCGACGAAATTCGGGTCCTTGCAGTGGGTCTTGCCGGGCTCGTCTGAAATCTTGGCCACGGGTTGCCCGTCACAGCTGATCATTTTAAGCACGATGCTCATGGGCTCTACACCCGGGATGTCACACGTCAGGTTGGTGCCAATACCGAAGCTGACATTAATGCGACCACGCAAGGCCCGAAAAATATCCAGGCATTTGGGCAAGGTCAGGCTATCGGAGAACACCAGGGTCTTGCTCATCGGGTCGATGCCGAGCTTGTGATAGTGGGCAATGGCCTTTTCGGCCCAGATGACCGGGTCGCCGGAGTCATGGCGCAAACCGTCGAACAGCTTGGCGAAGAACAGATCGAAGTCCTTCAGGAAGGCGTCCATGGTGATGCAATCGGTCAGCGCGATCCCCAGCAGGCCGCGGTATTCGCGCACCCAGCAATCGAGGGCGGCGATCTGGCTGTCGATCAGCCGCGGGCCCAATTGCTGGTGCGCCATGATCCATTCATGGGCCATGGTGCCCAGGGGCTTCATGTCCAGCTCCCGGGACAGGTGCACATTGCTGGTGCCGACAAACCGCCCGGGAAAATCGTGCTTGAGCACGTTCACCACTTCTTCCTGGACGCGGTAAGAAAACCGACGGCGGGTGCCGAAGTCCGCTACCTGCAGTTCGGACAATTCGTCGGCGCTGGCGTTGGCGCTCAACCAGTCGAACTTGCGATACAACTGCTCCCGTGCCTGCTCCAGGACAATTTCACGGTAGCGATAGCGATTGCGCACTTCGCTGACAATGGCCAGCAACGGTACTTCGAACAGAATCACGTGCAACCACGGCCCACGCAGGCGGATGAACAGCTCGCCGTTGTCGATGCCGGTGTGTACGTAGCGCAGGTTGAAGCGAAACAGGCCCAGGAAACGCAGGAAGTCCGGCTTCAGAAAGCTGATGCGCTCCAGGAAACCCAACTGGTCGGCGCTCAGGCTCAACTCGGCAAGGCGTTCGATCTGGAAACGGATCTCCGCCAGATACGGTCGCAGGTCCTCGCTGTTGCGGCAGCGAAACTCCCATTCGACTTCGACGTTGGGGTAATTGTGCAGCACCGCCTGCATCATCGTCAGTTTGTAGAAGTCGGTGTCGAGCAGGTTCTGCACGATACGATCGGCAAACACACTCTCGCTCATAACGGGAATCTCCAGGCAGGCCGCTGGGTGGGCAGCAGGGTGCAGCGGTTTGGGATGAGGGCGTTAGTGGCGCATAACCTGGGTGGGTATTGCCAGTGATTTTTGGTATCCGTTGGCTTTTGTGGCGAGGGAGCTTGCTCCCGCTCGGGTGCGCGGCGCCCGCATGGAAAGGGGCCGCTTCGCGCCCCAGCGGGAGCAAGCTCCCTCGCCACAGGGGTTGGTGCTGGCTGCTGCTATTGCGGCGTACCCGGGCTCTCGATCTGCCCCAGCATCCACTCCACGAAAAGTCGCACCTTGGGCACTTCCGCCGAGTGTTCGGGGTAGGCCAGGTAGTAAGCATCGGTGCTCGGCATCGCATGCTGCCAGGGGATGACCAGTTTGCCATCGGCCAGTTCTTCTTCCACCAGAAACCGTGGCAACAGGGCGACGCCGCAGCCGACCTGGGCGGCGCGGATGCACATGTAGAAAGTTTCGAAGCGCGGCCCGTGGTAGCTGTGTTCGGTGTGGTAGCCCTGGCTGGCGAACCAGTCGTGCCAGGCTTGCGGGCGCGACGCGTTTTGCAGCAACACCAGGTCGGCCAGTTGCGTCGGCTCGGTGAAGGGCTGCTCCGGCAGGCTGCCCGGGGCGCAGACCGGCACCAGCTCTTCGCCAAACAACTTCAGGGACTCAGTGCCGGCCCGCGAGCCCTGGCCGAAATAGAACGCCAGGTCGCTGCGCCCTTGCAGCAAGTCGTCGGCCTCCTGTTCACTGCACAGGTCCAGATGAATCGTCGGATGCCGCAGGCGCCAGCCCTTCAGCCGTGGGACCAGCCAGCGCGCACCGAAGGTCGGGGGCGTGGAGACTCGCAGGACCTCGGTATCGCCACCGTAGGAACGTAGGTAATGAGTGGACATTTCCACCTGGGTGAGGATTTTTCGGACCTCTCCCAAGTACAAATCCCCCGCCGGTGTCAGCTGCAAGCGTCGGCGCACGCGCCGGAACAGCAGATGCTGCAGCAACTCCTCCAATTGCGCGACTTGCTTGCTGACGGCGCTCTGGGTCAGGTTCAGCTCTTCGGCGGCGCGGGTGAAGCTCAGGTGACGGGTCACCGCTTCGAAGCACTGTAGCGCCGTGATCGACGGCAAATAGCGTTTATTGAGCATGATGAGGCCTTAGTTCTTGTCGCTCTGCTTAACCGGTCATGGGCAGCATGAATAAACGGAATGATATCTCGCTTAAAGGTCGTTTGTTGGCAAGACTCAGGCCAGCTACAACTACAGGTCTGATCAACCGTGATCGTCCGGTTGCCAATTCTTTGTCTTTCGCTTGAGGAAAATCCCCATGGTTGCTGCATTGCTTGATCGTCTGGGCGTCAGCCCGGCCCTGTACCAGAACGGCACCGAGCCGGTGCATTCACCCATTGATGGCAGCCGCATCGGCGCCGTGAACTGGGAAGGCGCCGCAGAGGTCGAGCAGCAGGTCAGCCGTGCCGAACATGCCTTCGACTTGTGGCGCAACGTACCGGCCCCGCGTCGCGGCGAGTTGGTGCGCCAGTTCGGCGATCTGTTGCGCGAGTACAAAGCCGATCTCGGCGAACTGGTGTCGTGGGAAGCCGGCAAGATCACCCAGGAAGGCCTGGGTGAAGTGCAAGAGATGATCGACATCTGCGATTTCGCCGTCGGCCTGTCCCGCCAGCTGTACGGCTTGACCATCGCCTCCGAGCGTCCGGGCCACCACATGCGTGAGTCCTGGCATCCGCTGGGCGTGGTCGGGGTGATCAGTGCCTTCAACTTCCCCGTGGCGGTCTGGGCCTGGAACACCACGCTGGCCCTGGTGTGCGGCAACGCGGTGATCTGGAAACCGTCGGAAAAAACCCCACTCACCGCCCTGGCTTGCCAGGCGCTGTTCGAACGCGTGCTGAAGAACTTCAGCGATGCGCCTGCGTACCTGAGCCAGGTGATCATCGGCGGTCGTGATGCCGGTGAAGCGTTGGTAGATGACCCGCGCGTAGCCTTGATCAGCGCCACCGGCAGCACCCGCATGGGCCGTGAAGTGGCGCCGAAAGTCGCCGCGCGCTTCGCCCGCAGCATCCTGGAACTGGGCGGCAACAACGCGATGATCCTGGCCCCTAGCGCCGATCTGGACATGGCCGTGCGCGCCATCCTGTTCAGCGCCGTCGGCACCGCCGGCCAGCGTTGCACCACCCTGCGCCGCCTGATCGCCCATGAATCGGTGAAAGAAGAAATCGTCACCCGTCTCAAGGCCGCTTATTCGAAAGTGCGCATTGGCCACCCGTTGGAAGGCAACCTGGTTGGGCCGCTGATCGACAAGCACAGCTTCGACAACATGCAGGATGCATTGGAGCAGGCCCTGAGTGAAGGCGGGCGGGTATTCGGCGGCAAGCGCCAGCTCGAAGACCAGTTCCCGAATGCCTATTACGTCTCGCCGGCCATCGTCGAGATGCCGGAGCAGAGCGACGTCGTGCGTCACGAAACCTTTGCGCCGATTCTCTACGTGGTTGGCTACAAGGATTTCAGCGAAGCCCTGCACCTGAACAACTCGGTACCTCAGGGCCTGTCGTCCTGCATCTTCACCACCGACGTGCGTGAAGCCGAGCAGTTCATGTCGGCAGTGGGCAGCGACTGCGGCATCGCCAACGTCAATATCGGCCCGAGCGGCGCGGAAATCGGCGGCGCGTTTGGCGGCGAGAAAGAAACCGGCGGTGGTCGCGAATCCGGCTCCGACGCCTGGCGCGGCTACATGCGCCGCCAGACCAACACCGTGAACTACTCGCTGGAGTTGCCGTTGGCGCAGGGGATTACCTTCGATTAAGACTTGAGCCAAGTGGTGACCCCATGTGGGAGCGGGCTTGCTCGCGAAAGCGGTGTATCAGTCGACATCAATGTTGGATGAGCGTCCGCTTTCGCGAGCAAGCCCGCTCCCACAATTGAATGTGTAGTGGTTGGGTTTCATTTCCGGAGTCTGGCAATGCCGTTACGCGAAGAATGTCTGTGGGAAAATCTGACGCCGCAAAGGCCTGAAAATACTGCGCTCACGGGGGAAGTCACGGTCGATGTCTGCGTGATCGGCGCAGGCTTCACCGGATTGTCGGCGGCGGTGCACTTGCTGGAACAAGGCAAGCGCGTTGCCGTGTTGGAAGCGCATCGGGCCGGGCACGGTGGCTCGGGACGCAACGTCGGCCTGGTCAACGCCGGCCTGTGGATCCCGCCGGACGACATCGAGGCCGGCTTCGGCGAGGCGGTGGGCAGCCAACTCAACCGCATGCTGGGCGCCGCGCCGGCCTTGGTGTTCAGCCTCGTCGACAAGTACAACATTGATTGTCAGTTGCGCCGCGAAGGCACCTTGCACATGGCCCATAACGCCAGGGGCGAGGCGGACCTGCGCAGTCGCGAAGCACAATGGAAACGCCGAGGCGCTCCGGTGGAGTTGCTCACCGGCCAGGCCTGTGTCGAGGCCACCGGCACCTCAAAAATAGCCGCGGCGTTGCTCGATCGACGTGCCGGTACGCTCAATCCAATGGCCTACACCAGCGGATTGGCCAAGGCTGCGCAGGATCTGGGGGGCCAGCTGTTCGACCATTCAGCCGTGACACGCCTGGAACGCCAAGGCCAGCGCTGGTCAGTGCAGACCGCCCAAGGTTCGGTATTGGCCGAGCAGGTGGTAATCGCCTCCAATGCTTACACCGAGGGCGACTGGACCGAGCTGCGACGCAACTTCTTTCCCGGCTACTACTATCAAGTCGCTTCCGCCCCGCTGACCGACGAGGCGGCCCGACGCATTTTGCCGGGCGGGCAAGGTTCGTGGGACACCCGCCAGGTGTTGAGCAGCATTCGTCGGGACAAGGACGGCCGTTTGTTGCTGGGTAGCCTGGGCAATGGCAACCGCAAGCCAACCTGGTTCCTCAAGGCTTGGGCCGACCGGGTGCAGCAGCACTATTTCCCCTACCTCAAGCCGGTGGAGTGGGAGTGCACCTGGACCGGTTGCATCGCCTTCACGCCTGATCACCTGATGCGCCTGTTCGAACCGGCGCCGGGTCTGGTGGCCGTGACGGGTTACAACGGCCGGGGCGTGACCACCGGTACGGTGGTGGGCAAGGCCTTCGCCGATTACCTGTGCCAGGGTGATGCCAAGGCGTTGCCGATCCCCTTCGCACCCATGCAACCACTGGTCGGGGCGGGGGTACGCAGTTGCTTGTATGAGGCGGGTTTTTCGCTGTATCACGCGGGCCAGTGCCTGCGGATCGTCATTTGAGTGTTGGAAAATGTTACCGGAACCAGCGTTTTCCGAGACAGCGTCTAGCCTGTTATGGTGCGGGTTGTAGCAGTCGCGCACCGGGAGTGTGCAGTTCGGTAGCGTAGGTTGTTACAGCATGGTTGCACGCCGTTTCGCGCGACGGTTGCAATGATGGCTCATGGAAGGTTGTACCTGTTTTGCAAAATGGTTGCACCTTGCGCGGTTTAGACGGTTGCACGCCCTGTGAAAAAGGGCCCGAAACAGTCGAAATAACAATAAAGCAGCGACTTTTTTCAGAATAAAAAACCGATGGCACGGCCCTTGCTCTTAGCTTCTGCGTGAAAGTGAAGTCGCAGTGCCAACTAAAAAAAACCTTGGAGCACCACCTCATGTCCCAGACGTTTTACAAGAAAGGCTTTCTGGCCCTCGCAGTGGCTGCTGCGTTGGGTGTTTCTGCGTTTGCTCAGGCCGACATCAAGATCGGCGTAGCGGGTCCCATGACAGGCGCCAACGCGGCATTTGGCGAACAGTACATGAAGGGTGCACAAGCCGCGGCAGACGAGATCAATGCCAAGGGCGGCGTGAACGGGGAAAAAATTCTGCTGGTCAAGGGCGACGACGCCTGCGAACCGAAACAGGCCGTTACGGTAGCCAAGGACCTGAGCAACCAGAAAGTGGCGGGCGTTGTCGGTCACTTCTGCTCCTCGTCGACCATCCCGGCCTCCGAGATCTACGACGAAGCAGGCATCATTGCGATCACTCCGGGTTCTACCAACCCTACTGTGACCGAGCGCGGCTTGAGTGCCATGTTCCGTATGTGCGGGCGTGACGACCAGCAAGGCATCGTTGCCGGCGACTACATCGTCGACGTGCTCAAAGGTAAAAAAGTCGTCGTGCTGCACGACAAGGATACCTACGGCCAGGGCCTGGCGGATGCAACCAAAGCCCAGCTCGAGAAGCGTGGCGTGAAGCCGGTACTGTACGAAGGCCTGACCCGTGGTGAAAAAGACTTCAGCACCATTGTCACCAAGATTCGTGGCGTTGGCGCCGATGTCGTCTATTTCGGTGGTCTGCACCCGGAAGCCGGTCCCCTGGTTCGTCAACTGCGTGAGCAAGGCCTGAAGGACGTCAAGTTCATGTCCGACGACGGCATCGTGACCGACGAGCTGGTCACCACCGCTGGCGGCCCGCAATTTGTCGACGGCGTGCTGATGACCTTCGGCGCCGACCCGCGCCTGCTGCCAGACAGCAAGGCTGTGGTGGATGCGTTCCGCGCCAAGGGCACTGAGCCGGAAGGCTACACCCTGTATGCCTACGCTTCGGTCCAGACCCTCGCGGCTGCGTTCAATGGCGCCAAGAAAAATGATGGCGAAGCAGCGGCCAAATGGCTGAAGGCCAACTCGGTCCAGACGGTGATGGGCAAGAAAGAGTGGGACGCCAAGGGCGACCTGAAGGTCTCCGACTACGTGGTCTACGAGTGGGACAAGGACGGCAAATACCACCAGTTGGAAAAACAGAAGTAAACGCGATCGGCTAGATCCCCCGATTCCATGTGCGAGCGAGCTTGCTCGCGATGGCGGACTGACAGGCGACATCTTTTGTTGAATGTCTGTGCGCTATCGCTGGCAGGCCAGCTTCCACAAGGGATGTAGTGTTCTGACTGACATTGCTCCGACGTAAATCTGTATTTTCCTTAGAAGAACCGCACACTCAAGAGTGTGCAGGTTCTCACTGCGTGAGATTGCGTTATGGATGGTATTTTCCTGCAGCAACTGGTCAACGGCCTGACCCTCGGGTCGGTCTATGGCCTGATCGCCATCGGCTACACAATGGTCTATGGCATCATCGGCATGATCAACTTCGCCCATGGCGAGGTTTACATGATCTCTGCGTACCTCGCGGCGATCAGTCTGGCTCTGCTGGCATACTTCGGTATTGAATCCTTCCCTCTGCTGATGCTTGGCACGCTGGTCTTCACGATCGTCGTCACGGCGGTGTATGGCTGGGTCATCGAGCGTGTCGCCTACAAACCCCTGCGTAACTCCACCCGACTGGCACCGCTGATCAGCGCCATCGGTATTTCGCTGATCCTGCAAAACTATGCACAGATCGCCCAGGGCGCGAAGCAACAAGGGGTTCCAACCTTGCTGACGGGAGCCTGGCGCGTCGACGTCGGCACCGGATTCGTGCAACTGACCTACACCAAGGTTTTCATCCTGGTCGCTGCATTTGCCGGGATGGCCCTGCTGACCTACGTCATCAAGTACACCAAGCTCGGCCGCATGTGCCGCGCGACCCAGCAAGACCGCAAGATGGCCTCGATCCTGGGGATCAACACCGACCGTGTGATTTCCTACGTATTCATCATTGGTGCAGCGATGGCGGCCCTGGCCGGCGTGCTGATCACCATGAACTACGGCACGTTCGACTTCTATGCCGGCTTCATCATCGGCATCAAGGCGTTCACCGCCGCGGTACTCGGCGGGATCGGCTCGCTGCCTGGCGCGATGCTCGGCGGGATCATTCTCGGGATTTCCGAGTCGCTGTTCTCCGGCCTGGTCAATTCGGACTACAAAGACGTCTTCAGCTTCTCGCTGCTCGTTCTCGTTCTGGTCTTTCGGCCCCAAGGCCTGCTTGGCCGTCCTCTTGTGTCGAAGGTGTAAGCGATGTCTTCAACCACTAAAAAAACCATTGATATCAAAAGAAGCCTGGTTGACGCGATTCTTGCCGGTCTGGTTGCCCTCATTGTGTTCGGTCCGATTGTTGGCGTGGTCCTCGACGGCTACGGTTTCAATCTGGAAACGACCCGAGTGGCGTGGATTGTCGCCATCGTCATGGCTGGTCGCTTTGCCCTGGGGCTGTTCCTGCAAACGCCCAAGGGCGTGAAAATCCTCGAGGGTTTCGAAAGCACCGGTTCCGGGGTGCACGTACTGCCGCCTGATTACAAGACCCGGCTGCGCTGGATCATCCCGCTGGTGATCGTCATTGCCGTGGTGTTCCCGTTTTTCTCCAACTCGTACCTGCTGGGCGTGGTCATCCTCGGGCTGATCTACGTGCTGCTGGGCCTGGGCTTGAACATCGTGGTCGGCCTGGCCGGCCTCCTCGACCTGGGCTACGTAGCGTTCTACGCCATCGGTGCCTATGGGCTGGCGCTCGGTTATCAATACCTGGGGCTGGGGTTCTGGACGGTGCTGCCATTGGCCGCGATCACGGCGGGGTTGGCCGGCTGCATCCTCGGCTTCCCGGTGCTGCGCCTGCACGGTGACTACCTGGCGATCGTGACCCTGGGTTTTGGTGAAATCATCCGGCTGGTCCTCAATAACTGGCTGTCCCTGACCGGCGGCCCGAATGGCATGGCGGCGCCGTTGCCCACCTTCTTCGGCCTCGAGTTCGGTAAAAGAGCGAAGGACGGCGGCATACCCTTCCACGAGTTTTTCGGCATCGCCTACAACCCGGACGTGAAGTACTACTTCATCTACACGGTGTTGTTCCTCGTCGTGCTGGCCGTGCTGTACATCAAGCATCGCCTGACCCGCATGCCGGTCGGTCGCGCCTGGGAAGCCTTGCGCGAAGATGAAATCGCCTGCCGCTCGATGGGCCTGAACCACGTATTGGTCAAGCTCTCGGCGTTCACCATCGGGGCCTCGACGGCCGGCCTGGCCGGTGTGTTCTTCGCCACTTACCAAGGCTTCGTCAATCCGACATCGTTCACCTTCTTCGAATCGGCCTTGATCCTCGCCATCGTCGTGCTGGGCGGCATGGGCTCGACCATCGGCGTGGTGATTGCGGCTTTCGTGCTGACCGTGGCGCCGGAATTGCTGCGCGGCTTCGCGGAATACCGGGTGCTGCTGTTCGGCATACTGATGGTGTTGATGATGATCTGGCGCCCTCGCGGCCTGATTCGCATCAGCCGTACCGGTGTGACGCCGCGTAAAGGAGTAGCGCCATGAGCGAAGTCGTACTCTCAGTCGAAAACCTGATGATGCAATTCGGTGGGATCAAGGCCCTCAGCGACGTCAGCCTACAGGTCAAGCGTAACTCGATCTTCGCCCTGATCGGCCCCAACGGTGCGGGCAAGACCACGGTGTTCAACTGCCTGACCGGGTTCTACAAGGCCACGGGCGGCAAGATCGAGCTCAACGTGCGCGGTGAGCGGACCAACGTCATCAAGCTGCTGGGTGAAGCGTTTCGCCCGACTGACTTTGTGTCACCGGCATCCTTCGCCAGCCGGATGTACTACAAGATGTTCGGCGGCACTCACCTGGTGAACCGTGCCGGCCTGGCGCGAACCTTCCAGAACATCCGCCTGTTCAAGGAAATGTCGGTACTGGAAAACCTGCTGGTGGCCCAGCATATGTGGGTTAACCGCAGCCTGCTGGCGGGCATCCTCAATACCAAGGGCTACCGCAAGGCCGAAAGCGATGCGCTGGACCATGCCTTCTACTGGCTGGAAGTGGTGGACCTGGTGGACTGCGCCAACCGCCTCGCCGGGGAGCTTTCCTACGGCCAGCAACGGCGCCTGGAAATTGCCCGGGCCATGTGCACCCGCCCGCAGATCATCTGCCTCGACGAACCGGCCGCTGGCCTCAACCCTCAGGAAACCGAAGCGCTGAGCGCGATGATCCGGCTGCTGCGCGATGAGCACGATCTGACCGTGGTGCTGATCGAACACGACATGGGCATGGTAATGAGCATTTCCGACCACATCGTGGTGCTGGACCACGGCAACGTGATCGCCGAGGGCGGTCCCGAGGCGATTCGCAACGATCCGAAAGTGATCGCGGCCTACCTGGGTGCCGATGAAGAGGAGCTGGTATGAGTGGACCTATCCTCGAGCTCAAGGAACTGGACGTGTTTTATGGGCCGATCCAGGCCCTGAAAAAAGTCTCGATGCACATTGGGGAAGGTGAAACCGTGAGCCTGATTGGCTCCAACGGTGCCGGCAAGTCCACGCTGCTGATGTCGATTTTCGGCCAGCCGCGTGCGGCGGGCGGGCAGATCATCTACCAAGGTGTGGACATTACCCAAAAGTCGTCTCACTACATCGCGTCCCACGGCATCGCGCAGTCGCCGGAAGGACGGCGGGTCTTCCCTGACATGACCGTCGAGGAAAACCTGCTGATGGGCACCATTCCCATCGGTGACAAGTACGCCAGTGAAGACATGCAGCGCATGTTCGAGCTGTTCCCACGGCTCAAGGAACGGCGTAACCAGCGGGCCATGACCATGTCCGGCGGCGAGCAGCAAATGCTCGCCATCGCCCGGGCGTTGATGAGCCGGCCGAAGTTGTTGCTGCTCGATGAACCGAGCCTGGGGCTGGCGCCGATCGTGGTGAAACAGATCTTCTCGACCCTGCGTGAACTGGCGTCCACCGGCATGACCATCTTCCTGGTGGAGCAAAACGCCAACCACGCCCTCAGGTTGTCGGACCGGGCCTATGTAATGGTCAACGGCGAAATCCGCCTGACCGGCACCGGCAAGGAGTTGCTCGCCAACGAAGAGGTGCGCAACGCGTATCTGGGCGGGCATTGAGGCTGCTGTTGCTGTGACAAGAACCGGCGAGTGATCGCCGGTTTTTTTATCCCTTGAATTCACCACTCATTCCCTGTGGGAGCGGGCTTGCTCGCGAATGCGGTGTGTCAATCAACACGATGCCGGCTGATCCACCGCATTCGCGAGCAAGCCCGCTCCCACAAGGGGACTTTGGTCGCTTGGGAGAATTGTGGACAACAAATCTGAGCCCTTACGAAACCGCGACATAAAGTCGCCGCAAATAGTTGTTTTGTCACAGTTTTGACTTGTCCCCGTTTGCTGTGGAACCGACTGTGGGTAACGTGGGAGTAGCTGGCTGAAGGCCTTTAAAACCGGGGGTTTCAGGCCGGTGATCGTTTTTTGATCAGGGGTTTTTGGTCAAGCTGGAGTGACGGTTGTCAACACTTTTATGAGCATTGGAAAGGGCCCGAGAATCGGTGGGCAAGCCTGTGGATAAGTCTGTGACTAAACTCTGGAAAGACCGCGCTGAGGGCCGTCGTTGCTGGCTTGGAGCCATCGTTCCATGAGCGGCGGCTTATAGCAGATAACTTGAACTGCACAACCTGCGTCATGGGGTCAAGGGAAAAAATTTTCCAAATACCTCGCAAAGCCTTACGCACAGCGGCTTGCAGAGTTTGCACTTGCCCCCGTTTACTGTGGATGTGCCTGTGGATAAGGTGCGGGCAATCGGCTGTGGGCCTTGTCTGACAAGGCCTGGCGGTAGTTGGTTATTTTATGGGCAGTCGCGGGATACAAAGCTTGTTTCTACAAGCCTTGCCCGTAGCGTGTCTGGCCGGGCATGCTGTTGGCCGATTTCCATTCAATGGCTGCCTTAAGCCCAGAGCAAGGAGAACATGATGTCCAACACCCTGTTTATCACCGGTGCGACGTCCGGTTTTGGTGAGGCCTGTGCCCGTCGTTTCGCCGAGGCTGGCTGGAAGTTGGTGCTCACCGGTCGTCGTGAAGAGCGCCTCGATGCCTTGTGTGCCGAGCTGTCGAAGCAGACCGAGGTCCATGGCCTGGTGCTGGACGTACGTGACCGCAAGGCCATGGAAGAGGCTATCGCCAACCTGCCGCCGTCGTTCGCCAAGTTGCGGGGGTTGATCAACAACGCCGGACTGGCCTTGGGCGTGGACCCGGCGCCCAAGTGTGACCTCGATGATTGGGACACGATGGTCGACACCAACGTCAAGGGCCTGCTCTACAGCACCCGCCTGCTGCTGCCGCGCCTGATCGCCCATGGCCGTGGCGCCGGGATCATCAACCTGGGCTCCATCGCCGGTAATTACCCGTACCCGGGCAGCCACGTGTATGGCGCGAGCAAGGCGTTCGTCAAACAATTCTCTCTCAACCTGCGTTGCGACCTGCAAGGTACCGGGGTGCGGGTGAGCAACATCGAGCCGGGCCTGTGCGAAAGCGAATTCTCCCTGGTGCGCTTCGGCGGCGACCAGGAGCGCTACAACGCGACCTACGCCGGGGCCGAGCCGATCCAGCCGCAGGACATTGCCGATACCATCTTCTGGGTGCTTAACGCGCCGGCCCACATCAACATCAACAGCCTGGAGCTGATGCCGGTGAGCCAGACCTGGGCCGGGTTTGCCATCGAGCGCAACAAGGTTTGACGGCTAACGTTATTGTGGACGCCTGTGGCGAGGGAGCTTGCTCCCGCTGGGTCGCGTAGCGGCCCCAAGCTAACGACTGCTTCGCAGCCGAACGGGAGCAAGCTCCCTCGCCACAGGGGCTTTAGGCCAGATAATCGGCCAGTCCGCGATAGCAGGTCAGCAGGTGGTACGGCGTGGTGGAAGGCATGTCCAGGCGGCTGACAGCGCCATTGGCGTCCAGGCATTCATTCCAGCCTCGGGCATGCAGGAAGTGTTGCTGCAGTGCCTGCAACTGGCGCAGCAAGGCTCCCTCGTTCCCCGGGCGTAAGGTCAGTGCCCGCAAATACTCTGCCTGGGCCCAGATGCGCTGGGTCGCGTCGCGCGCGACCGCGTGCGGCGCCAGGCCCAGCATGGCGCACACCGCGCCAGACTGCGGGTTCACGCCTTGCTGCTCGGTATAGCCGAAGCTGCGCTCCAGGGCCGCGTGCAACTTGCCGTCGCGCAGCAGGGGCGAGGAAGCCAGCAGGAAATACCATTCGAACTGGTGACCCGGCTCGAACCAGTTATCCACAGCCTTGAGCGGTTTCTCCATCATGACGCGCTGCTGGGGGTCGATGAAGCGCTTGAACATTCCATCGCACAGGCTCAGCAACGCTTGGCGGACATTGGCGTCTTCGCGAACCGAAAGGGTGGCGAGGAAGGCTTCGGCCAGGTGCATCAGCGGGTTTTGCAAGGGGCCGGATCCGCGCGTTGACCAATCGCGCTTGAGGCTGGCTTCGTAGAGGCCATCGGTGCTGGCAAAGCGCTGGGCGATGACTTCCAGGGCGGCGTTGAGTACCGATTCCACCAGCGGCTCGCGGACCTTGCCCCAGTAGTGGGCGCAGGCGAACAGGATAAAGGCGTGGGTGTAGAGATCCTTGCCGGTGTCCAGCGGCGCGCCTTGCGGGTCGATGCTGTAGAACCAGCCGCCATGTTCGGCGTCGTGGAAATGCCGTTGCAGCGAGCGAAACAGTGCCCCGGCCCGTTCCTCGGCCTGCGGCACCTCGCCGATCAGGCTGGCGAACACATACAACTGCCGCGCACAGGCCATGGCCCGATAGCGCTGGGGTGGCAGCGGCGAATGCCCGGCGTCCAGGGATTCATAAGGCAATGCCAAATCGGCATTCCAGCCCGGGCCTTGCCACATTGGCACGATCACGTCGTGAAAATGCTGACGCACCGTTGCGAACAGGGCGGTCAATTCAGGCTGGGGAGCGGGGCGGGAAGCATCAGGCATGGGTGGACGTCGTCACGGCTGGGGGCGATTGCGCGACATGGTAGCAGAGTGACCGACTTCAGAGCGCTGGCGCCTGTAAGTCCGTCATCGCGAGCAAGCTCGCTCCCACATGAGCGGCGTACACCCATAGAATGTGGGAGCGAGCTTGCTCGCGAAGGGGCCTTCGAAGGCGCTAGAAAATCAACCTGCCAACAACCAAACCCCAGTCGCCGCCGAAGCCGCCCCAGCCAGCCGCACCAACGGCGCGGCCGCTCGAGGCAATAAGCGAACCAGAGCGAAACCTGCGCCATGTAGCGCCGCTGTGGCCGCGACGAACCCGGCCGCATAGGCCCACGGACTCGACATGTCCGGCAATTCCAAGCCATGGGCCACGCCATGGAACAGCGCAAACACGGCGGTCGCGGCGACCGCCAGGCCCAGCGGTGGACGCACCGCCAGTGCCACGGCCAGGCCCAGGGCCAGTACCGAGGCGGCAATACCGCTTTCCAGCGCCGGCAGGTCCAGGCCTTCAAAGCCCAGCAAGCCGCCGAGCAGCATCGTCCCGACGAAGGTGCACGGCAGCGCCCAGCGCGCAGCGCCTTGCTGCTGCGCGGCCCACAAGCCGACCGCCAGCATCGCCAACAAATGATCGAGCCCACCAATGGGGTGGCCGAGGCCGGCGATCAGGCCGTTGTCGCCATGGCCGGGGTGGGCGAAGGCCATGGCCGGGGTCAGCAGCAGGGCGAGGGCACCGAGGATGCGTTTGAATGTCATGGATAAGCTTCCTTGTTGTAGTCAGAAAAAATCAGGCAGCGATCAGCAGGCCCTGGCGCTCGATGAACGCAATGATCGCGTCCAGGCCCTGGCCGGTTTTCTGGTTGCTGAACACGAAGGGCTTGTCGTTGCGCATCCGCCGGGTGTCGCTGTCCATCATTTCCAGGGACGCGCCCACCAGCGGTGCCAGGTCGATTTTGTTGATCACCAGCAGGTCGGATTTACAGATGCCGGGCCCGCCCTTGCGCGGCAGCTTGTCACCGGCCGAGACGTCGATGACATAGATTGTCAGGTCCGACAGTTCCGGGCTGAAGGTCGCCGAAAGGTTGTCGCCGCCCGATTCCACCAGGATCAGGTCCAGGCCCGGGAAGCGCCGGTTCAGTTGGTCCACCGCTTCGAGGTTGATCGAGGCGTCTTCGCGAATCGCCGTGTGCGGACAGCCGCCGGTTTCCACGCCGATGATCCGCTCGGGCGCCAGGGCTTCGTTGCGCACCAGGAAGTCGGCGTCTTCGCGGGTGTAGATGTCGTTGGTGACCACCGCCAGGTTGTAGCGATCACGCAGGGCCAGGCACAGGGCCAGCGTCAACGCGGTTTTGCCGGAGCCCACCGGGCCGCCAATACCGACGCGCAAAGGTTGTGTATTCATGTGTGTCTCCTAGGAACGGAACAGGCGGCTGTACTGGCGCTCATGGGCCATGCACGCCAGTGACAGGCCAAACGCGGCGCTGCCGTAATGATCGGGGTCGATGTTCGAAGCGTTGTGCTGGGCCTGCTGCAGCAACGGCAAGAGCTCGCTGGTCAGGCGTTGGGCGGCTTGCTGGCCCAGGGGCAGGGTTTTCATCAGCACCGCCAGTTGGTTTTCCAGCCAGCTCCATAGCCAGGCGGCGAGGGCGTCCTGGGGCGTGATCTGCCAGGCGCGGGCGGCCAGGGCCCAGCCCAGGGCCAGGTGCGGCTCGCTGCGTTGCTCGAGAAACCCGCGTGCGGCGGCGTCCAGTTCCGGCAGGCCACCCAGCAACTGCTGCAACGAGTAGCCCATCTGCCGGCTCTCCTGATACAGCTCGCGGGTCTCCCGGCTGGCGCGGTGCTCTTCACAATGTCGCAGCAGGGCGTCCCAATCGTCGGCGGCGGCTGCGGTGCAGTGGGCCAGCAGCAGGGGCGCTTCGAAGCGTGCCAGATTCAGCAGCAATTGATCGCTGATCCAGCGCCGCGCATCGTCGGGATTCTTGACCTGGCCGTTATCCACCGTCATCTCCAGCCCCTGTGAATAGCTGTAGCCGCCAATCGGCAGTTGCGGGCTGGCCAGGCGCAGCAGCGCCCAGGCCGGGTTCATGTGCGCACGCCGAACTGATGCAGGCGCGGCGCGTAGTTGAAATCTTCGTCACCGTGCCGCGAGTGATGATGGCCGCCGCCGTAGGCGCCATGTTCCGGTTGGAACGGGGCATCGATGGGCTCGGCGCTGGCGCCCAGTTGTTCGAGCATCGCCTTGAGCACGTAATCGTCCAGCAGGCGCAACCAGCCATCGCCCACTTGCAGGGCAACATGGCGATTGCCCAGGTGATAGGCGGCGCGGGTCAATTCGAACGCGTTGGCGCAGGTGACATGCAGCAATTGTTCGGGGCGGGCACAGACACGCACGATGCGCCCGTCTTCGGCCTGCAGGCATTCGCCGTCGTACAGCGGCGGCTGGCCTCGCTCCAGAAACAACCCCACGTCTTCACCCTCGGCACTGAAACAGCGCAGGCGGCTTTTGCTGCGGGCGTCGAAGGTCAGGTGCAGCTCGGCGTCCCAGCGGGGTTGAAGGTCGATTCTGCGGTGAATCACCAGCATCGGAGTGCTTCCAGCAATGAACAGTGCTGTGTTTAGAGCAAGGGGCTTGCCAATCGAAGGGGATGTAGGAAATAGGGGGTGCTGCTGGGGAAGGTGTTTGCTGGCGTCTCGCGTCACGCGCCATTTTGGTGCGCGCCGTAAAGCGGTGCACTGTTTTGCGGCTTGAGAAAAACTTGTGGGAGCGAGCTTGCTCGCGATAGCGGAGTGTCAGTCAGCATCAACTCCACTGATGAATCGCTATCGCGAGCAAGCTCGCTCCCACAATGGGTACATTCGGGGATTATTCGGTGCTACCCAGCCCTTGCCAATGCTTGAGGCCAATGAAGATAAACCGCAGCTGCTGGGTGATTTTCACTTGGGGAGTGAGGTGCTCGGGCAAGGCTTCGGCGGGTGGATCGATGATGTCCGGCAGGGTGGCGAACACGCTTTTGACGATGAGGTCGGCCATCACACTCAACCCGGCCAAGTCCAGGTGCTGCAGTTTCGGCATGAGTGCCAGGTCGGCGGCCAAGTCCGAGCTGATGCCTTCGCGCAGTCGTCCGATGGCTTGGCGCACCGGCAGTGAGCCGCCGTATTGTTCGCGGGCCAGGAACAGGAACTGCGAGCGGTTGGCTTGTACCACATCGAGGAAGATCCGCACCGACGCGTCGATGATGCCGCCCATGACGAATTCGTTGTGGCGCACCAGTCGAATGGTTTCGCGGAAGGTCTGGCCGACTTCGCTGACGAGTGCCAGGCCCAGTTGATCCATGTCGTCGAAGTGCCGATAGAACCCGGTGGGCACGATGCCCGCCGTCCTGGCGACTTCCCGCAGGCTCAGGCTGCCGAACCCCCGGCCACACTCCATCAAATGCCGGGCTGCATCCATCAGGGCGTTTCGGGTCTGTTGTTTCTGTTCGGCGCGGGGCAGCATCGCAAGGCTGACTTCTGATTCACGGGAGCGACGCACTCTAGCAAATCAGCTTTGCCGACGTCGAACGGTAGAGAGGGATCAGGCGGGAAAATGGGACGTTTGAAAAGTTAAAAGCCCGATTGGGGGAATCGGGCTTTTTTCCGAGATACCATGGGCTCAGCTCACTGTGCCGTTGCGTTCGATCACGCGGTCACCACCGCCTTCGGCAAGGATCTGGCCTTGTGGGGTGCGGTCGGAACCGTCAGCAGCCAAGGTCTGGCCTTGTGGGGTGCGGTCGGAACCGTCAGCAGCCAAGGTCTGGCCTTGTGGGGTGCGGTCGGAACCGTCAGCAGCCAAGGTCTGGCCTTGTGGGGTGCGGTCGGAACCGTCAGCAGCCAAGGTCTGGCCTTGTGGGGTGCGGTCGGAACCGTCTTCAGCCAAGGTCTGGCCTTGTGGAGTGCGCTCAGAACCGTCTTCAGCCAGGCCTTTTTCTTTCAGGCGATCATTTCCACCTTCGGCAACGGTCTGGCTGTAGACCGAATGGCTGTCCCTGACCTGAGGGGTGGCTTGTTCGGAGGCTGGCAGTGCGAAGGCAGTAGAGGCCAGCAGTGAAAGGGAAAGGCTCATCAGTAATTGGCGTTTCATGATCATTGCTCCTTGGGAGGGCGATAAAGTGGGTACGAGGGCAATGCTACTCTCGATAAGTCGATATAAAAGTTCATAAACGCAATGGTAATAATCAACGGAATTGATTGTTATGGGCGAGGGCTCTAGAACGGGCCTCTCCGGGGTGCTGTTTTGCACTGTGGTGGGTATTTTGTACCCAGCAGTGCTTCGCAAACGTGCGAGGGCGGTAACACATACTTGGCGTATCGGTCAGGATTTTTCGTTTTTTTGTGCCGGTCATTGCCGGTGGCGTTAAACCTGTTGGCCGTTGCGTCAGTCCTATTCTTCATAACGAGCCGATTACAGGCTTGTGTTTCTATAAGGCGTCGCGGTCCGGGCGCTGAATTGTCATCAGGAGCCTTGTGCATGACGCGCACCTCAAAAATCTTCGCCTGGAGCTTTGCCTGCCTTGTTGTTTTGCTGGCGGTGCTGGTGCTGATCATCGCCTTCTTCGATTGGAACCGGATCAAGCCGCCACTCAACGCCAAGGTTTCCGAGGAGTTGCACCGGCCGTTCGCGATCAACGGTAACCTGGCGGTGATCTGGCAACGTGAGCCAGCGGAGGGGGGCTGGCGAGCTTGGGTGCCGTGGCCCCATGTGGTCGCCGAAGACTTGAGCCTGGGTAACCCGGACTGGTCGAAAACCCCACAGATGGTCACGCTCAAGCGTGTTGAGTTGCGCATTTCACCCTTGGCCTTGTTGGTCCGGCGAGTGGCCATTCCCCGTATCGACCTGACCGAGCCCGACGCCAACCTGCAACGCTTGGCCGACGGACGCGCCAACTGGACGTTCCAGTTCGACCCGAAGGACCCGGACGCGGAGCCGTCCAGTTGGGTGGTGGACATCGGTGCCATCGGCTTCGACAAGGGTCACGTCACCCTTGACGACCAGACGCTGAAAACTCGCCTCGACCTGCTGATCGACCCGCTGGGCAAACCCATCCCGTTCAGCGATATCGTCGGTGACAAGGCCGCCAAGAAAGCCCAGGACCAGGGCGTGAGGCCCCAGGACTATGCGTTCGCCTTCAAGGTCAACGGGCAGTATCACGGGCAGAACCTCACCGGCTCCGGCAAGGTCGGCGGCTTGCTGGCGTTGCAGGACGCCTCACAACCCTTTCCGCTTCAGGCCCAGGCGAAGATCGGCGATACCCGCGTCGAACTGGCCGGCACCCTCACGGACCCGAGGAACCTCGGCGCTTTGGATCTGCGCTTGAAACTGGCCGGCACCAGCCTGGCCAATCTCTATCCCCTGACCGGCGTGACCCTGCCGGATTCGCCGCCCTATGCCACCGACGGCCACCTGATCGCCAAGCTTCACGAGCCGAGCGGGGCGTTGTTTCGCTATGAAGCGTTCAACGGCAAGATCGGCGACAGCGATATCCATGGCGACCTGGCCTATGTCGCCAGCCAGCCCCGGCCGAAACTCAGCGGCGCGCTGGTCTCCAATCAACTGCTGTTCAGCGACCTGGCGCCACTGATCGGTGCTGACTCCAACGCCGAACAAAAGGCCCGTGGCGGCGCGAGCAAACAGCCGACCGACAAGGTCTTGCCCGTGGAGGAGTTTCG
This sequence comes from Pseudomonas brassicacearum, assembly GCF_000585995.1. Classification (NCBI taxonomy): domain Bacteria; kingdom Pseudomonadati; phylum Pseudomonadota; class Gammaproteobacteria; order Pseudomonadales; family Pseudomonadaceae; genus Pseudomonas; species Pseudomonas brassicacearum. Next base: position 687,693 of record NZ_CP007410.1, read on the forward strand.
TACCGAGCGCTGGAGCGTGATGGATGCCGATGTGGAATTCACTGGCAAACGCATCGTCCACAGCGCGCAGTTGCCGTTCACCGACCTCTACACGCACCTGGTGCTCAACGATGGTCAGCTAAGCCTCGAACCGCTGCGCTTCGGCGTGGCCGGTGGCCGCCTCGATGCGCAGATCCGCCTCAATGGGCACACCCAGCCCCTGGAAGGCCAGGCGAAGCTGACCGCGCGGGGCTTCAAGCTCAAGCAACTGTTCCCCGGCTTCGAGCCGATGAAAACCAGTTTTGGTGAACTGAATGGTGATGCCGATATTGCCGGACGCGGCAATTCGGTGGCGGCGTTGCTGGGTACCTCCAACGGCACCCTGAAAATGCTCATCAACGACGGCGCCATCAGTCGGGAGCTGATGGAGCTGGCGGGGCTGAATGTCGGCAACTACGTGGTGGGGAAAATCTTTGGTGACAAGGAAGTGAAGATCAACTGCGCGGCGGCGGACTTCGACATCAAGACCGGCCTGGCGACCATCCGCCTGTTCGTGTTCGACACCGAGAACGCGATCATCTACATCGACGGCACGGCGAACATGGCCACTGAGCAGTTGGACCTGACCATTACCCCCGAGTCCAAGGGCTGGCGCCTGATTTCCCTGCGCTCGCCGTTGTACGTGCGAGGCAAGTTCTCCAAGCCCGCCGCCGGCGTCAAGGCTGTACCGCTGATTCTGCGCGGTGCCGGGATGGTGGCGCTGGGTGTGATCGCTGCGCCAGCGGCCGGGTTGCTGGCGCTGGTCGCCCCCAGCGGCGGCGAGCCGAACCAGTGTGCGCCATTGCTGGAGCAGATGAAGGCTGGCAAGGCGCCGGTGACGGTCAAGCCTACCCGGTAGCCAGATTGTGCTGTGAGGCGGCTGGCCTCATCGCGAGCAAGCTCGCTCCCACAGGGGACCGCATTCTGTCTGAAAGAATGCGGTCCAAATGTGGGAGCGAGCTTGCTCGCGATGGGGCCCTAAAGGCTCTTACAAATCGGCCAGGATGTCGGCCATGTCATCGGCGTGTTCTTCTTCCTGGGCCAGGATGTCTTCGAAGATGCGCCGGGTGGTCGGGTCTTTTTCGCCGATGTACTGGATGATTTCCCGATAGCTGTCGATGGCGATCCGTTCCGCCACCAAGTCTTCGTAGACCATTTCCTTGAGCGTATTGCCGGCCACGTACTGGGCATGGGAATTGCGGGTCAACAGGTCGGGGTTGAACTCAGGTTCTCCGCCCAGTTGCACGATTCGTTCGGCGAGTTTGTCGGCGTGCTCGGCTTCCTGGTTCGCGTGCTCGAGGAACTCACTGGCGGCCACGCTGGCCTTGAGGCCGGTGGCCATGAAGTAGTGGCGCTTGTAGCGCAGCACGCACACCAGTTCGGTGGCCAGCGCTTCGTTGAGCAGGCGAACGACTTCCTGTCGATCGGCGCTGTAGCCCTCGGTCACGGCGCCGTTCTGCACGTTCTGCCGCGCACGTTCGCGCAGGGTGGTTACATCGGATAAGTGCATGTCGCTCATCTCGTTCTCCTGGAGGCTGATCCGGTTGAGGCGTCACGCTCTGCAGGCGCGATCACTCTAGGTCTGAGTGACGCGATCCTGAAAAAGTTTTACCGAATTTGTCCGCAGGCTGATCGGGCCGAAGTAACGCCGGTGTCATAGACTGGTCATCATCGGTACCGATGCTGGGCCCTCTCGATCACAAGGATGTCGCTATGTCGCAACGCTGCGCCACTCGCTACCCGCTGGTATTGGTCCCGGGCATGTTCGGGTTTATTCGCCTGGTGTTGTATCCCTACTGGTATGGGATCGTTTCGGCGTTGCGTCGGGGTGGGGCCGTGGTGGTGACGGTAAAGGTTTCGCCGCTGCATTCATCCGAGGTGCGCGGCGAGCAACTGCTGGCGCGGATCGAGGAGATCCTGCGGCAAACCGGTGCGCAGAAGGTCAACCTGATCGGCCACAGCCAGGGGAGCCTCACCGCCCGCTACGCAGCCGCCAAACGCCCGGACCGGGTGGCATCGGTCACGTCAGTGGCCGGCACCAACCACGGCTCCGAACTGGCCGATTACCTGCAAGCCCACTATCCGGCCGACAGTGCCAGGGGTCGCTTGCTCAGCGCCTTGCTGCGGCTGATCAACGCCTTGATGAGCCTGTTGGAAACCGGCTATCGCGGGCCGAAGTTGCCGGTGGATATCCATGCTTCCCATGCCTCTCTCACCACAGAAGGTGCGGCGCTGTTCAACCAGCGATATCCACAGGGCTTGCCCGAAACCTGGGGCGGGCAGGGGGCGGAAGTGGTCAACGGTGTGCGTTATTACTCCTGGTCCGGGACCTTGCAGCCGGGCAAGACCGATAAGGGCGGCAACCTGTTTGACGGTACTAACCGCAGCTGCCGCTTGTTCGCCCGCACCTTCGTGCGCGAAGCGGGGCAATGCGACGGCATGGTTGGCCGCTACAGCTCGCACTTGGGGACGGTAATTGGCGATGACTACCCGCTGGATCACTTCGACATCGTCAACCAATCGCTGGGGCTGGTGGGCAAGGGCGCCGAACCTGTGCGGTTGTTCGTCGAGCATGCCGAGCGGTTGAGGGCTGCCGGGGTGTAGCCAACTGGACCGCGTTATCGTTCATCGCGAGCAAGCTCGCTCCCACATTCGATCGGGTTTCGTCAGAAGGAATGCGGTCAACTGTGGGAGCGAGCTTGCCGCGATGGCGGTAGATCACGCATCGAAGATCGAGCAGATGAAGGTGTAACAGGCTTTGTCTACACTGCTCCTCATCGCCCCACTCCCGTGCGGCAACCAGGAGAAACACCATGAAGATGCTGCGTGTGCCTTTGTTGATGATCGGTTTGCTGCTGTGTGCCCAGGGCTTCGCCGCCACGGCGCAACAGACCAAGATGACCACCTGCAACGCCGACGCCACGGCCAAGGCCCTCAAGGGTGACGAGCGCAAAGCCTTCATGAGCACCTGCCTCAAGGCCGCTCCGACGACGCCGCAGGAACGCATGAAAACCTGCAACGCCGACGCCACCACCCAGGCGCTGAAGGGCGATGCCCGCAAGGCGTTCATGAGTGAGTGCCTGAAGAAAAAATAAGCGCTGGGTTTTTCTTCAACCTTTGAGGGCCCTATCGCGAGCAAGCTCGCTCCCACAGTGGATTTGTATTGCCCGGTCCATGGTGGGAGCGAGCTTGCTCGCGATGGGGGCGGCACAGCCACTGCAAAAAACACCTGAACCCTGGCCATGATCGGCCGATACAATGTCTAGTGCTGTTGGTGGATCGCTGGCAGACTGCCAATCCTTTCACGCCGTTTCGTTTTGAGGCTGTATGCCAACGTTTTCTCAGCGTCATGTGTTGTTGGTGATCAGTTGGGTGATCATTTTTGGTGGGTTGCTGCTGGTGCTGCCACTGCGCCTGCTGCCAAGCCTGTTGGCCGGGTTGCTGGTGTTCGAACTGGTCAACATGCTCACCCCGCAGCTGCAACGGTTGATCGAAGGCCGGCGTGCCCGCTGGCTGGCGGTGGCGTTGCTGGGCACGCTGGTGGTCAGTGTGCTGACGCTGATCTTCGCCGGAGCCTTCAGTTTCCTGCTCCATGAGGCGGAAAACCCCGGGGCCTCCCTGGACAAGTTCATGACGGTGGTCGACCGTGCCCGAGGGCAATTGCCGCCGTTCATCGACGCCTACCTGCCGGCCAGCGCCGCCGAGTTCCGGGTCGCGATCGGTGACTGGGTGAGCAAACACCTGAGCGACTTGCAACTGGTGGGCAAGGACGCGGCCCACATGTTCGTGACGTTGCTGATCGGTATGGTGCTGGGCGCTATCGTTGCCCTGCAGCGCATTCCCGACCTGACCAAGCGCAAGCCCCTGGCCGCGGCGTTGTTCGATCGCCTGAACCTGCTGGTCAAGGCGTTTCGCAACATCGTCTTCGCCCAGATCAAGATTTCCCTGCTCAACACCTTCTTCACCGGGATTTTCCTGGCGGTGGTGCTGCCGCTGTTCGGGATAAAACTGCCGCTGACCAAGACCCTGATTGTGATGACCTTCCTGCTGGGTCTGCTGCCGGTCATCGGCAACCTGATGTCCAACACGCTGATCACCATTGTCGGCCTGTCGCTGTCGATCTGGGTCGCCGTGGCGGCGCTGGGTTACCTGATCGTGATCCACAAGCTCGAATACTTCCTCAACGCCCGCATCGTCGGCGGGCAGATCAGCGCCAAGTCCTGGGAATTGCTCATGGCGATGCTGGTGTTCGAGGCGGCGTTCGGCCTGCCGGGGGTGGTGGCGGGGCCGATTTATTATGCCTATCTGAAGAGTGAGTTGAAGCAGGTGGGGATGGTTTGATCGGGGGTATGTGGCGTCTGGTCTGGCGCCATCGCGAGCAAGCTCGCTCCCACAGGTGACCGCATTCTTTCTGAAGAAACTCGGTTAACTGTGGGAGCGAGCTTGCTCGCGATTCAGGCGCCTCGGTCCTGGATCAGACCTGCGTGCCGTAACGCTTCATCGCCTCGATCGCCAACCCGCTGCCAATGCTGCCAAAGATGTTGCCTTCCACATGCCGTGCCTGGGGCAGCATCGCCGAGACGCTGTTGCGCAGCGCCGGGATGCCGCTGGAACCCCCGGTAAAGAACACTGTGTCCACCTGATCGACGCGTACATTGGCATCGCCCAGCAGTTGCGTGACGCTGGCCCGTACGCGCTCCAGCAATCCGCCGATGGCCGATTCAAACAGCGCCCGGCTCAGGTCCACGCTCAGGCCCGGCTCGATCCGGTCCAGTGGCACATGGCGTTGGTCGGTGTGGGTCAGCTGGATCTTGGTGTCTTCCACTTCCATCGCCAACCAGTGCCCGGCGCGCTGTTCGATCAGGTGGAACAACCGGTCGATGCCGCCGGTGTCTTCGATGTCGTAGCGCATGCTGCCCAGGGCCAGGGTGGACTTCTGCGAGTACACCGCGTTGATGGTGTGCCAGGTCGCCAGGTTCATGTGGTGGCTGGTGGGCATGTAGGCGCCGCTCTTCATGCGGCTGCCGTAGCCGAACAGCGGCATCACGCCTTGCAAGCTCAGTTGTTTGTCGAAATCGGTCCCGCCGATGTGCACGCCACCGGTGGCGAGGATGTCGGCGTGACGGTTGTCGTGGGTACGGCGCTCGGGGGATAGGCGCACCAGGGAGAAGTCCGACGTACCGCCGCCGATGTCGACGATCAGCACCAACTCTTCTTTTTCGATGGTCGATTCATAGTCGAACGCTGCGGCGATAGGCTCGTACTGGAATGAAACTTCCTTGAAGCCGATGGCGCGGGCGACGTCCACCAGGGTATTTTCCGCTTCCTGGTCGGCCATTTCATCGTCGTCGACGAAAAACACCGGACGACCCAGCACCACTTCTTCGAATTCCCGACCGGCGGTGGCTTCGGCGCGCTTCTTCAATTGGCCGATGTACAGCGCCAGCAAGTCCTTGAAGGGCATGGCCGTGCCCAACACGCTGGTGTCGTGCTTGATCAGCTTGGAGCCCAACAGGCTCTTGAGCGAGCGCATCAACCGGCCTTCGTAGCCTTCCAGGTATTCGTGCAGGGCCAGGCGGCCGTACACCGGGCGGCGCTCCTCGAAATTGAAAAAAACCACCGAGGGCAGGGTGATCTTGTCATCCTCCAGCGCGATCAGCGTTTCCATGCCGGGGCGTAGCCAGCCGACAGTGGAGTTGGACGTGCCGAAGTCGATGCCGCAGGCACGGGCCGGGGATGCGTTTTTCATGTCTTTCAGGTTCCAGTTGAAAAAACGGCCGCGCAGTGTATGTCAGTGCGGCTCGGATTCGAAGGCCGGTTATCTGCTAATTCGCAATCGCTGGCCTTGAAAGACGCCCTTATACCCCCAAACTTGCTGGCATGAGCCTGGTAGTCACAGGGCGGGCACAAGAACCGCCACCGACTGCCGATAAACTTCTGATGCACCGCCCGGTCACAAACCTTGAGGTCGATCAAACCCCAGGACTTGTATCACGAGCATGCTGCGGGTGGCGGTGCGATATCGATAACGGATGGTGATCCTTCAATGGACTTCAAAGACTATTACAAGATTCTGGGTGTGGAGCCGACGGCGGATGACGCCACGATCAAGGCTGCCTATCGCAAACTGGCGCGCAAATACCACCCGGACGTCAGTAAGGAAAAGGACGCCGAGACCAAGTTCAAGGACGTCTCCGAAGCTTATGAAGCGCTGAAAAGCGCCGAAAAACGCGCCGAGTACGACGACCTGCGCCGCTATGGCCAGCACGGCCAGCCGTTCCAGGGGCCGCCGGGTTGGCAAAGCCGTGGCGGTTTTGGCGGCGGCCAGGACACGGGCGATTTTTCGGACTTCTTCAGTTCTATTTTCGGTAATCGCGGACCGGGTTTCGGTGGCGGACAGTCGGGTCGCAGCGCCGGCCGTCGAGGGCAAGACGTGGAAATGGAATTACCGATCTTCCTGGAAGAAACCCTGTCGAGCGAGTCGAAGAAAGTCAGCTTCCAGGTGCCGCAGTACAACGCGGCCGGCCAGCACGTGAGCAACACCAGCAAAAGCCTGAACGTGAAGATTCCGCTGGGCGTGACCGATGGTGAACGCATCCGCCTCAAGGGCCAGGGTGCGCCCGGTATCGGTGGCGGTGCCAATGGTGATTTGTACTTGACGATTCGCTTCGCGCCGCACCCCAAGTTCGACGTTGAAGGCCAGGACCTGATCATCACCTTGCCCTTGGCACCGTGGGAATTGGCCTTGGGCACCGAAGTGGCGGTACCGACCCTGACCGGCAAGATCAACCTCAAGGTCCCGGCCGGCAGCCAGAACGGCCAGCGCATGCGCGCCAAGGGCCACGGCCTGCGCAACAAGGCCGGCGAGCGCGGTTATCTGTTCGTGCAGCTCAAGGCTGTGATGCCCAAGACCAGCGACGAGGCGGTCAAGGCACTGTGGGCGGAACTGGCGAAGAAAGCCGCGTTCGACCCGCGGGAGAATTTCTGACCCGCTGAAGGCAGCACCTGTGGCTAGACTCGACCGTTAAGGCATTGGGAGAAGCAGACCATGAACAATCCGATCATTGAACTGACCCTGACGGAATTCTGCGAGGCCGCCGCGTTGGCGGATGTCCATGTGATCGAGATCGTCGCCCATGGCATCCTCGAACCCCACGGCGCAGCCCCGACGGATTGGCGTTTCACAGACTATGAACTGGTCCTGGCCCGCCGTGCGGCCAAGCTGCGGCGCGAACTGGAGCTGGAATGGGAAGGCGTCGCCCTGGCGCTGGACTTGCTGGAGGAAGTGCAGCAGCTGCGCAGCGAAAACCGCATGCTCAAGCAGCGGTTGGGGCGGTTGGTGGAGTGATGCGAGGCAACAACCGACACCCTGCATGAGCCAGACACACTACCCGTGGCGAGGGAGCTTGCTCCCGCTCGGTTGCGCAGCAACCGCCAAAAAGCGAGGGCTGCTACGCAGCCCAGCGGGAGCAAGCTCCCTCGCCACAGGGTTAAGTGTTTGGCCAGGTATGCTTTTTGATTCACCTCAAAACAGAAAATACCGCTGCGCCATCGGCAGGATCTCAGCCGGTTCACACCACAGCAACACCCCATCGGCCTTGACCTGATAAGTCTGTGGATCAACGTCGATGCTCGGCAGGTAGTCGTTGTGGATCAAGTCGGTCTTCTGCACATCGCGGCAACCTTTGACCACGGCGATTCTCTTCTTCAAACCCAATTGCTCCGGTAACCCCGCCTCGGCGGCGGCCTGGCTGATGAAGGTCAGGCTGGTGGCGTGACGCGAGCCGCCAAAGCTTGCGAACATCGGTCGGTAGTGCACCGGTTGCGGCGTCGGGATCGAGGCGTTGGCGTCGCCCATCAGGCTGGCGGCGATGGCGCCGCCCTTGAGGATCAGCGTCGGCTTGACGCCAAAGAATGCCGGTCGCCACAGCACCAGGTCGGCCCACTTGCCCACTTCGATGGAGCCTACTTCATGGCTGATGCCATGGGTGATCGCCGGGTTGATGGTGTACTTGGCGATGTAGCGTTTGATGCGGAAGTTATCGTTGCCTTCGCCGTCGCCGGGCAGGGCGCCACGTTGCTTCTTCATCTTGTCGGCGGTCTGCCAGGTGCGCGTGATGACTTCGCCGACGCGGCCCATGGCCTGGCTGTCGGAGCTGATCATCGAAAACGCACCGAGGTCGTGGAGAATGTCTTCGGCGGCGATGGTCTCGCGACGGATGCGGCTCTCGGCGAACGCCACGTCTTCGGCGATGCTCGGATCCAGGTGATGACAGACCATCAGCATGTCCAGGTGTTCGTCGATGGTGTTGCGGGTGAACGGCCGGGTCGGGTTGGTCGAGCTGGGCAAGACGTTGGGGAAGCCGCAGGCCTTGATGATGTCCGGTGCGTGACCGCCGCCAGCGCCTTCGGTGTGGTAGGTGTGGATGGTGCGGCCCTTGAACGCGGCCAGGGTGGTTTCGACGAAACCGGACTCGTTGAGGGTGTCGGTGTGAATCGCCACCTGCACGTCGTACTGGTCGGCCACGCTCAGGCAATTGTCGATGGCCGCCGGCGTGGTGCCCCAGTCCTCGTGCAGTTTCAGGCCGATGGCCCCGGCCTTGACCTGTTCGATCAGCGGCTCCGGCAGGCTGGCGTTGCCCTTGCCGGTGAAGCCGATGTTCATCGGGAACGCATCGGCGGCCTGGAGCATGCGCGCCAGGTGCCACGGCCCGGAGGTGCAGGTGGTGGCATTGGTCCCGGTGGCCGGGCCCGTACCGCCGCCGATCATGGTGGTCACACCGCTCATCAACGCTTCTTCGATCTGTTGTGGGCAGATGAAGTGGATGTGGGTATCGATACCGCCGGCGGTGAGGATCATGCCTTCGCCAGCGATCACTTCGGTACTGGCGCCGATGGCGATGGTCACGTCAGGCTGGATGTCCGGGTTGCCGGCCTTGCCGATGGCCGCGATGCGCCCGTCCTTGAGGCCGACATCGGCCTTGACGATGCCCCAGTGGTCGATGATCAGCGCGTTGGTGATCAGCGTGTCCACGACCTCGGCGGCCAACAGCTGGCTCTGGCCCATGCCGTCGCGAATCACCTTGCCGCCACCGAATTTCACTTCTTCGCCATAGGTGGTGAAGTCTTTCTCCACCTCGATCCACAGCTCGGTGTCGGCCAAGCGGACCTTGTCACCGACAGTGGGGCCGAACATATCGGCGTAGGCTTGTCTCGAAATCTTCATGTGCTTGCCTTGGAATTCAAAATTCGAAATGTGCGGTTCATTGTGGCGAGGGAGCTTGCTCCCGCTGGGCTGCGCAGCAGACCCCAAAAACAGGGCCGCTACGCGCCCCAGCGGGAGCAAGCTCCCTCGCCACAAAGGCTTGTCAATCCAGGTCGCCCATCACCCGTCCGGCAAACCCGAACACCCGGCGATGCCCAGCCAGATCGACAAGCTCGACTTCCCGGCTCTGGCCCGGCTCGAAGCGCACGGCGGTGCCGGCCGGAATGTTCAGGCGCATGCCACGGCTGGCGGCACGGTCGAAGGCCAGGGCGTCGTTGGTTTCGAAAAAATGGTAGTGCGAGCCGACCTGGATCGGTCGGTCACCGCTGTTGGCGACGTTCAGCGTGAGGGTGCGACGGCCGACGTTGAGCTCGATGTCGCCGGGCTGGACCTGGTATTGGCCTGGAATCATTGCGGTTGCCCCAAAGTCTTGTAGTAGATGGTGGTCGGGGTATAGGTTCCGTCCGGGCTCTGGCAGTAGTCGGGCAGTTCACCGACGCGGGTATAGCCCATGGCGCGGTAGAACGCCTCGGCCTCGGAGCCGGCCTGGGTGTCGAGGTACAGCAGGCCGCGCTTGTGCTGGCGGGCGCCGAGTTCCAGGGCACTCATCAACTGCTGGCCCAGGCCACGGCGCCGGGCTTCGCCGCGTACCAGCAGCTTCTGCACTTCGGCCCGGTTGAGACCGTTGGGTTTCTGGCACAGGGCAAGCTGGACGCTGGCCTGCACTTGCTCATCCTTGACCACCACCCACAGCAGCAGATGGCCTTGCTCGAGGCTGGCCTGGACTTCGTCGAAATAGGCGCGGGCCTGGACGGCATCGAGGTCGGCCATGAACCCCACGCTGGCGCCATAGCCGACGGCGTCGAGCAACAGATCGATCAGGCCCTGGCGATAATGCGCAAAGCTTTCAGCGGGGACTCGACGCAACTGGGCGGGGTTCATAGGCATCACTCCTTGTCAAAGGCAGGCGGTTGCGCCCCGGGATCGAGGACCAACTGCATGAAAGTCAGGTCCAGCCAGCGGCCGAACTTGGTACCCACCTGGGGCATCTGCCCGGTGGTGGTGAAACCGGCTCGCTCGTGCAAGCGAATCGAGGCGCCGTTACCGCTTTCGATGGCGGCGACCATGACGTGTTTACCGCAGGCCCTGGCGCGCTCGATCAGTGCTGCCATCAGTCGTGGGCCGAGGCCGTTGCCGCGCTGATCGCTGCGTACGTACACCGAATGCTCCACGGTGTGCCGGAAACCGTCGAAAGGCCGCCAGTCGCCGAATGAAGCGTAGCCGAGCACGTTCTCCTCGGCGTTGACGACCACCAGCACCGGATAACCTTGGGCTTGCCGGGCGCTGAACCACGCCTGGCGATTGCCCAAGTCCACTGGCTGTTCGTTCCAGATCGCGGTGGTGTTCAGTACCGCGTCGTTGTAGATGTCACGGATCGCGGGCAGGTCTGCCGGTTGGGCGTCACGCACGATGTAGGTCATGGCGCGGCCTCAGGCGATCGGTTGGTGGACGGTGACCAGTTTGGTGCCGTCGGGAAACGTTGCCTCGACCTGGATCTCCGGGATCATTTCCGGGATGCCTTCCATCACCTGTTCGCGGCTCAGCAGCGTGGTGCCGTAGTGCATCAGTTCGGCCACGGTCTGGCCGTCACGGGCGCCTTCGAGCAGGGCCGCCGAAATATAGGCCATGGCCTCCGGGTAATTGAGTTTCACGCCACGAGCCAACCGCCGCTCGGCGACGAGGCCGGCGGTGAAGATCAGCAGCTTGTCTTTTTCGCGTGGGGTCAGGTCCATGTGCAATCCATAAGGGCAGATAAATAAATCGGGCTAAAAACATGTACCTCTGTGGGAGCGGGCTTGCTCGCGAATGCGGGCTCACATTCAACAGTTGAGTTGGCTGACACACCGCCTTCGCGAGCAAGCCCGCTCCCACAGAAAAGCAAATTCAAGTACTCCAGATTCTCGGGGGCATGGCCTCCCGACCGAGTAGCGCCGGGCGCAGAAGCCGCCACAACGCAATCAACCACCCCCGCGCCAGCAACGCCTCGCTCGCCAGGCACCGCGCCACGACCAGGCCGGGCAACTGGGTCAGGTCGCCGCGTACGGCATGGCCCAGGGAGCGGCATTGCTCCAGCAACGCGCTATCGATGTCCCCGGTCACCAACAACGTGGCAAACACCGGGTCACCGCCCAGGCCGATGGGTGAGTCGAGCAATCCATCACCGCCCACAATGCGCTGGCGCTCATGCCACAGCAACTGGCCGTCGCGGCGGATGTCCAGCCGCGACTGGAAATGCCCCAGATCGAAGCGCTCGCCGCTGGCCGGTCGGCCGAGGGCAACCATGTCCCAGTAGAACAGACGCCCGTCGCCTTGCAGGTCAATGGAGGTGCTGAGCTCGGCCTGGGCCGCGCTGAAGACGATGGTTTCCTGGGGCAGCCATTCCAGCGTCGCCCCGGCAGCCACGCTCAGGCTCAGTTGCTGGTACGCCGGGGCGGCGGCGCGGTACCACTTGGCGGCGCCGGGGCTGGTCAGTTGTGCCCAGGCAGCGGGCCCGACGTGGGCCGAGATGTCCAGTCGATCACCGCCGGCAATCCCACCAGGCGGGTGGACGATGATGTGCTGGCACACCTGCGGGCCTTCGGCGTACAAGTGCTTCTGCACCCGCAGCGGGCCTTTATGGCGGCGCTGTACCGGGCGTGTGCAGTCGCCGAACCGGGCGTAGCCCAGTTCCAGCTCGGCATGCCAGCTAGGGGTGAACACGCCCGAAGGCGCCAACGAAGAGACAGGTAGGTTCATGATTTCTAATGATCGTCAGGACGTTACAGACTAGATCGTAACCAGCCCGCGTACACCCTCGGCTTCCATATTTTCTCCGCGCCCTTGCTGCACGATCTCGCCCCGGGACATCACCAGGTATTGATCGGCCAGCTCGGCGGCGAAGTCGTAGAACTGCTCCACCAGCAGAATCGCCATGTCGCCCCGGGCCGCCAGTTTCTTGATGACCACGCCGATCTCCTTGATCACCGACGGCTGGATGCCTTCGGTGGGTTCATCGAGAATCAGCAGGCGCGGGCGGCTGGCCAGGGCCCGGCCAATGGCGAGCTGCTGTTGCTGGCCGCCGGACAGGTCACCGCCACGGCGTTGTTTCATCTGCAGCAGCACCGGGAACAATTCGTAGATAAACGCCGGCACCTCCTTGGCCTCGGCGCCAGGAAAACGCGACAGGCCCATCAGCAGGTTTTCTTCCACCGTCAGCCGGCCGAAAATCTCCCGGCCCTGGGGCACGTAGGCAATCCCGGCATGGACCCGCTGGTGGGGCTTGAAGGTGGTGATGGCCTTGCCTTCCCAATTCACCGCGCCTTCCTTGGCCGGCAACAGACCCATCAGGCATTTGAGCAGGGTGGTCTTACCCACGCCGTTGCGACCCAGCAGGCAGGTCACCTCGCCGACCTTGGCGTCGAACGACAGGCCTCGCAGGATGTGGCTACCGCCGTAGTACTGGTGCAGCTTGTCGACTTGCAGCATGGCTTAAATTCTCCTAATCCCTTGTGGGAGCGGGCTTGCTCGCGAAGAGGTCGGTACAGCCAACATCGTTGTTACCTGACACACCGCCTTCGCGAGCAAGCCCGCTCCCACAGGGGGAAAGTGTTTGCAGCTCTAGCGACCGAGATACACCTCGATCACCCGCTCATTGTCCTGTACCTGTTCCAGCGACCCTTCGGCCAGCACGCTGCCCTGGTGCAGCACGGTGACGTGGTCGGCAATCGCGCCGACGAAGCCCATGTCATGCTCCACCACCATCAGCGAATGCTTGCCCGCCAGGGACTTGAACAGCTCGGCGGTGAAGTCGGTTTCGGCGTCGGTCATGCCCGCCACCGGTTCGTCGAGCAACAGCAGTTGCGGGTCCTGCACCAGCAGCATGCCGATCTCCAGGAACTGCTTCTGCCCATGGGACAGCAAGCCCGCCGCGCGATTGACCGAGGGGGTGAGGCGGATGGTTTCCAGCACTTCGCTGATACGGTCGTGCTGCTCGCCGGTCAGTCTGGCCCGCAGGCTGGCCCACACCGATTTGTCGGTTTTCAACGCCAGCTCCAGGTTTTCGAACACGCTAAGGGCTTCGAACACGGTGGGCTTCTGGAACTTGCGCCCGATGCCGGCCTGGGCAATCTGCACTTCGCTCATGCCGGTCAGGTCCAGGGTCTCGCCGAACCAGGCCTTGCCATGGCTGGGCCGGGTCTTGCCGGTGATCACGTCCATCAGCGTGGTTTTGCCCGCGCCGTTGGGACCGATGATGCAGCGCAATTCGCCGACACCGATGTACAGGTTCAGATCGTTCAAGGCCTTGAAGCCGTCGAAACTGACGCTGATGTCTTCGAGGGTCAGGATGGTGCCGTGGCGGGTGTTCAGGCCCACGCCTGCCGCCTGGCCGAGGCCGATGGCGTCGCGGCTGCTGCCGGCGTCCTGGTTGGGTTCCGGCGGAAAGAAAGCAGGTTCGAGCATGAATTCGGCACTCGCTGTGATTCTCATTGTTCACCTCGTTTCTTCAGCAGCCCGATCACGCCCTTGGGCAAGTACAGGGTCACCACGATGAACAGCGCACCGAGGAAGAACAGCCAGTACTCAGGGAAGGCCACGGTGAACCAACTCTTCATGCCATTGACCACGCCGGCCCCCAGCAGCGGCCCGATCAGCGTGCCGCGTCCGCCGAGGGCGACCCACACGGCGGCTTCGATGGAGTTGGTCGGGGACATTTCGCTGGGGTTGATGATGCCCACCTGCGGCACATACAACGCCCCGGCCAGGCCGCACAGCACCGCGCTCAATACCCAGACGAACAGCTTGAAACCACGGGGATCGTAGCCGCAGAACATCAGGCGGTTTTCTGCATCGCGCAGGGCGGTCAACACCCGACCGAACTTGCTGCGAGCCAGGCGCAAGCCGATGAACAGGCTCGTCACCAGCAACAGCACGGTGGCCAGGAACAACACCGCCCGGGTGCCCGGCTCGGTGATGCCAAAGCCCAGGATCGAGCGAAAGTTGGTGAAGCCGTTGTTGCCACCGAAGCCGGTTTCGTTGCGGAAGAACAGCAGCATTCCGGCGAAGGTCAGGGCCTGGGTCATGATCGAGAAATACACGCCTTTGATCCGCGAACGGAAGGCGAAGAAGCCGAACACCAGCGCCAGCAGCCCCGGCGCCAGCACCACCAGGCACATCGCCCAGAGGAAACTGTCGGTGCCGGCCCAGTACCAGGGCAATTCGGTCCACGACAGGAACGTCATGAACGCCGGCAAGCCATCACCGGCGGCCTGGCGCATCAGGTACATGCCCATGGCATAGCCGCCGAGGGCGAAGAACAGGCCGTGACCCAGGGAGAGCAGCCCGGCGTAGCCCCAGACCAGGTCCAACGCCAGAGCGACGATGGCGTAGCAGAGGATCTTGCCCACCAGCGTCAGGGTATAAGCGGAGACGTGCAGCGGATTGTCCGCCGCCAACAGCGACAGCAGCGGCAGGCTCAGCAGCACCGCCAGGATCAGCGCGCCGATGGCGAGGGTGAGTTTGGGACCGGCCTTTTGCGTGGCCGTGAGCATCAGGGGCTGGTTCATCAGTCGATTACCCGTCCTTTGAGCGCGAAGAGGCCTTGCGGACGCTTCTGGATGAACAGAATGATCAACGCCAGGATCAGGATCTTGCCCAGCACGGCGCCGATCTGCGGTTCGAGGATCTTGTTGGCGATGCCCAGGCCGAACGCAGCGAACACGCTACCGGCCAACTGGCCGACGCCGCCGAGTACCACCACCAGGAACGAATCGATGATGTAGCTCTGGCCCAGGTCCGGGCCGACGTTGCCGATCTGGCTCAGGGCCACGCCTCCGAGCCCGGCGATGCCCGAGCCGAGGCCGAAGGCGAGCATGTCCACGCGGCCAGTGGGCACGCCGCAGCAGGCGGCCATGTTGCGGTTCTGGGTCACGGCGCGCACGTTCAGGCCCAGGCGGGTCTTGTTCAGCAGCAGCCAGGTCAGCACCACCACGAACAGTGCGAAGGCGATGATCACGATGCGGTTGTACGGCAGCACCAGGTTCGGCAACACCTGGATCCCGCCCGACAGCCAGGCCGGGTTGGCGACTTCGACGTTCTGCGCGCCGAACACCAGGCGCACCAGCTGGATCAGCATCAGGCTGATGCCCCAGGTGGCGAGCAGGGTTTCCAATGGGCGTCCGTAGAGGTGGCGGATCACCGTGCGCTCCAAGGCCATGCCGATGGCGGCGGTGATGAAGAAGGCCACCGGCAGGGCGATCAGCGGGTAGAACTCGATGGCGTTCGGGGCGAAGCGCTGGAACAGCAGCTGCACCACATACGTGGAATAGGCGCCCAGCATGAGCATCTCGCCGTGGGCCATGTTGATCACCCCCAGCAGGCCGAAGGTAATCGCCAGGCCGAGGGCGGCGAGCAGCAGGATCGAACCCAGGGACATGCCGCTGAAGGCTTGGCCCAGCAGCTCGCCCACCAGGAGTTTGCGTTTGACTTGGGCGAGGCTGGTTTCGGCGGCCGTGCGCACGTTGGCATCGGTTTCGACGCCGGGCTCGAGCAGGCCTTCGAGACGGGTGCGGGCCAGTGGGTCGCCGGTTTCACCCAGCAACCGGACAGCGGCTAGGCGCACGCTCGGGTTGGCGTCCACCAGTTGCAGGTTCGCCAGGGCCAGGCTCAGGGCGGCATGCACGTCTTCGTCCTGCTCGCCGGCCAGTTGCCGGTCGAGAAACGCCAGTTGGGCCGGACGGGCACTTTTTTGCAGCTGCTGCGCGGCGCCCAGGCGTACGCGGGCATCGACGGCCAGCAGTTGATGGCTGGCGAGGGCGGTTTCGATCAACCCGCGCAAGCGGTTATTCAGGCGCAGGGTCTTGGGCTGGCCGTCGACGGTCAACTGGCCTTGCTGCAAGGCGTTGATCAGTTCGACACGTTCCGGCTCAGGCTGCGCGGCCCAGGTCTCCAGCAGCTTGGCTTGCTGGGTCGGGTTGGCGGCGACGAAGTCTTCGGCGTCACCAGCGTGGGCCTCCAGTGGCAACAGCAGCACCAGGGCGAGGATGAGGCGGTAAAGGGCGGTGGGCATATGCTAGGCCTTGCACAGTGCTTTTTGTGGGAGCGAGCTTGCTCGCGATGGCGGTGTGTCAGTCACTGTTCTCCTGGCTGATCCACCGCCATCGCGAGCAAGCTCGCTCCCACAAGGGTTGTGTGTCGGCCCGGGGATTGGGGCCGACACCCATGGGCTCAGTTGCTCTTCACCGCATAGTCAGGCTTCTTGTCGTTGCCGGCGATGAACGGGCTCCACGGCTGGGCGCGGATCGGGCCTTCGGTCTGCCAGACCACGTTGAACTGACCGTCGGCCTGGATCTCGCCGATCATCACCGGCTTGTGCAGGTGGTGGTTGGTCTTGTCCATGGTCAGGGTGTAGCCCGACGGTGCGGCGAAGGTCTGGCCGGCCAGGGCTTCGCGGACTTTGTCGACGTCGGTGGACTTGGCTTTTTCCACCGCTTGCGCCCACATGTGGATGCCGACGTAAGTGGCCTCCATCGGGTCGTTGGTCACCGCTTTGTCGGCGCCCGGCAGGTTCTTGGCTTTGGCGTAGGCTTTCCAGGAATCGACGAATTTCTTGTTTGCCGGGTTATCCACGGACTCGAAGTAGTTCCACGCCGCCAGGTTGCCCACCAGCGGTTTGGTGTCGATGCCGCGCAGTTCTTCTTCGCCCACCGAGAAGGCCACGACCGGTACGTCGGTGGCTTTCAGGCCCTGGTTCGCCAGTTCTTTATAGAACGGCACGTTGGAGTCGCCGTTGACCGTGGAGATGACGGCGGTCTTGCCACCGGCCGAGAATTTCTTGATGTTGGCCACGATGGTCTGGTAATCGCTGTGGCCGAACGGGGTGTAGACCTCTTCGATGTCCTTGTCCGCCACGCCTTTGGAGTGCAGGAACGAGCGCAGGATTTTGTTGGTGGTGCGTGGGTAGACGTAGTCGGTGCCCAGCAGGAAATAGCGCTTGGCACTGCCGCCTTCTTCGCTCATCAGGTATTCCACCGCCGGAATCGCCTGTTGGTTCGGAGCCGCGCCGGTGTAGAAGACGTTCGGCGACATCTCTTCGCCTTCGTATTGCACCGGGTAGAACAGCAGGCCGTTGAGTTCTTCGAACACCGGCAACACGGATTTACGCGACACCGATGTCCAGCAGCCGAACACCACGGCGACCTTGTCCTGGGTCAGCAGCTGACGGCCCTTTTCGGCGAACAGCGGCCAGTTCGACGCGGGGTCGACGACCACGGCTTCGAGCTTCTTGCCGTTGACCCCGCCCTTGGCGTTGATCTCGTCGATGGTCATCAGCGCCATGTCCTTGAGGGACGTCTCGGAGATCGCCATGGTGCCGGACAGCGAATGCAGGATGCCGACCTTGATGGTCTCGGCGGCCTGGACGGTCCAGGCCATGCCCATCGCGGCAATGCTTGCCGAGAGTGTAAAAGCCTTGATCAAGCTACGACGCTTCATTGTGCGATCTCCGTGGACTTATGAGTTTTTTTCGAGGGCAGATGCAAACGCTGAAGGCGCTTTTGCAAGGGGTGTGCCCGGTCGGAAAAAAGCCCGGAAACAGGGAAGTGGCGAGGAGGGGAGGAAGGGCGGTGCACCATGAGTGATCGCGATTCGGGGGCTGGTGCGATGGGGTGCGCCGCATTGGGGCGCCGATGTCACGGTCGCCAACGATCAACTGTGGGAGCGAGCTTGCTCGCGATAGCTGTTTGTCTGCCACATCAATGCTGGATGGGCTGACGCCATCGCGAGCAAGCTCGCTCCCACAGGGGGCCGGGGTCTGCGCTTAGATGGCGGGCGCGATAGTAGAGCGTTCGCGCCGCCTTGCGTTAGTGCACTGTCTCAGCTTGAAGATGAGGCCACTTCAGGCTCGCGATTGAAGCGGATCAGCAGCCGATCCAACAACCACACCACCACCAGCGACGCCCCCACCAACGGAAACACCACCGCCAGGGCCAGCATGATGAACACCCCGGTTTTCCAGGTCGGCAAGTCGTGACGCAGCGGCGGTACGCCGAACTTGCCCTGGGGCCGGCGCTTCCACCAGATCACCAGGCCACTCACGGCGCTGAGCAGGATCATCAGGCAAATCAGCAGCACGATGATCTGGTTCAGCGGGCCGAACATCTTGCCTTCATGCAGCATCACGCCGGTTTCGGTGGCGCGGGCGACGAGGCTGTAATGCGCCCAGCGTACGTCGGCCAGGACTTTGCCGGTGTATTGGTCCACGTGCAGGGTCGCGTCGTTGCGCGGGTCATCGGCGAACACGGCGACGGTGAACACACCGGTGGACGTGGTTGGCAGGGTGATGCTGTAGCCGGGTGTGACCTGGCGTTCGGTGGCGATGTCCCGCACGGCTTGCAGGCTGACGGTCGGGGCGGCGGGGCCTTCGTGCATGCCACCTTGGCCCATGTGCTCGGCATGGTCGCCGGACATCGGCATCGGCGTATTTTCCACGGCCCAGGGCACGGTCTGGCGGTGGGCGTTGTTGAGGCTGCCGGCCTCGACGTCGGACTTGGGTACGTCGTTCCACATCGCCGCCGGGAAGCGGTTCCAGAGGTTGGCGTATTGCTTGCCCCAGAAGCCGGTCCAGGTCATGCCGCTGAGCAGCATCACCAGCAGCAATGCCGCACCCCAGAAGCCGACGACCACATGGAGATCGCGCCAGAACACACGACCGCGAGCACTCCAGCGTGGCCACAGCACCCCGGCCGACGATGGCCCGCGCGGCCACCACAGGAACAGCCCCGACACCACCAGCACCACGCCCCAACCGGCGACCATCTCCACCAGCCGGTCACCGACGGTGCCGATCAGCAGCTCGCCGTGTATGGCCCGAGCCATGGCTTGCAGGTTGTTCTTCGCGTCCTGTTCGCCGAGGACGTCGCCGTGGTACGGGTCGATGAACACGTTCAGTTCCCGACCTTTGTCGATGACCACGAACTGTGCACTGCGCTCGGCGTTGACCGGCGGCAGGTACTGTTTGACCTGGCCTTCGGGGTAGGCCTGGCGGACCTTATCGAGCAAGTCGTCCGCCGCCAGGGTGTGATGCCCGGCGGGCACGTTCAGCAGGCTGCCGTACATCAGTGGATCGAGCTGTGGCTTGAACAGGTAGATGATGCCGGTCAGGGCCAGCATCACCATGAACGGCGCCACGAACAGCCCGGCATAAAAATGCCAGCGCCAGGCCAGGTTGTAGAAGTTGGGTTTCGGTTGGCTCATCAGAAGCGCTCCGCAGGGCAAATGTGATCGTTATGTTTTTTGGCGGTTTCAGCAAAACCTTGATTGAACACAGACCCTGTGGCGAGGGAGCTTGCTCCCGCTGGGCTGCGCAGCAGACCTTCTTTTAATGCGGTCGCTACGCAACCGAGCGGGAGCAAGCTCCCTCGCCACGGGGTTGGGTGTCAGGCCTTGCCTGCGATGGTGTTAGAAACTCATATCCACCTTGGTCCAGAGCGTGCGCCCCGGTTCGTTGATGGCTTGCGGGTCGCTCGCCGGGTAGCCGAACCCGGCGTTGCCGGCCAGGTTCAGGTGCTCGGCGTAGGCTTTGCCAAACAGGTTGTCGACGCCGCTGCTGACCTTCCAGTGTTTGTTGATGCGGTAGGCGCCGTTGAGTGAGAACACTCCGAACCCCGAGCTTGTACCGTAGTCCTTGCCCACCACGTTGCCCTTGTTTTCATCGACGCGGTGTTGTGCCGCCACCACACGCCACAGGGCGCCGGCGCTCCAGCGGTCTTCGCTGTAGGTCAGGCCCAGGCGGGCGTCCAGTGGCGGCATTTGCGCCAGGGCGCTACCGTCGCTGCTGTTTTTGCCCCACGCATAGGCCAGGGTCGCATCGGCCTTCCAGTGTTCGGTCAGCTTGTAGGCCGCGCCCAGTTCACCGCCCATGATCCGCGCATCGATGTTCTCGGCCCGGGAAGTGGTGCCCATCATGCCGGGGGTGTAATCGAACAGGATGTAGTCGCGGACCTGCCCGACATAACCCGACGCCCAGGCTTCGAGGGCTTCGGTCTTGTACTGCAGGCCGAAGTCGAGCTGAGTGGTTTTCTCCGGCTTGATCGAGTCGAAGGCATTCAGCGAGCCGCTGGGGCCGGCGTTCGGCGAGAACAGCTCCCAGTAGTCCGGAAAACGCTGCGCGTGTCCCAAGCCTGCATACAACGTGGTGGGGCTGTCGGCCAGGTCGTGTTCGTAGCGGAGGAAACCGCTGGGCAGCGTGTCGGCGCGGGTCTCGCCGGCGGTGGGATTGGGGCGGGCCGACATGCCGGAACCGATGCTCTGGCGGTAGTCCTTGGCCGAGGCCCGGTCGAGCCGGGCGCCGGTAATCACTCTGTCGCGATCAGCGGCGTACCAGGTCAATTCGCTGAAGACGCCGTAATTGTGGAAGTCGGCGTCCTTGGTGTATGGCAGGTTCTTGTAGGTGTCGATCCCCATGCTGCTGCGTTGACGGTGTTCGTTGGTCTGGGCGTCCAGGCCGCTGATCAATTGCACATCGGCCCAGCGCCAGGTGGCCTTGAGGCGCGCGCCCAAGGTGCGGCGGTCGACGTTGGAGGCCATGGGTCCGGCCATCATCCCGGTGCCGGACGGCGTGCGCAGCGTGTAGTTGTCCATCACATGGTCGGCGTAATTGTAGTAAACCTGGGCCTCGACCTTATCCAACACCTCACCTATGTTCGACTGCTCGAAACGCAGCCCGAGGCTTTCACGCTTGAACTGCGAGCCGTCCATGCTGCGCCCGGCATAGCGCGCTTCACCGTCGCCCTTGCCGGCCGTCAGTTCCAGCAGGGTGTCGGCGTCCGGGGTCCAGCCGAGGGTCACGTCGCCGTTCCACTTGTCGTAGCGCGACGGCACGGTGTCGTTGTTGCCGTCGCGGTAATCGTCCGAGTGGGCGGTGTTGCCGATCACCCGTACATAGCCCAGCGACCCACCGGCGGCGGCATCCACCACTTTGTCGAAACGGCCGTTGGAACCAGCCAGCACACTGGCATTGACCCGGGTGCCCAGTTCACCGAACTGTTCCGGTTCGCGCTCGAACAGCACGGTTCCCGCCGATGCGCCGGGACCCCAGAGCACAGTTTGCGGGCCCTTGATGACGGTGAGCTTGTCGTAGGTTTCCGGCGAGATGTAGGACGTCGGTGCGTCCATCCGCCCCGGGCAGGCACCCAGCAGCATGCTGCCATTGGTGAGGATGTTCAGCCGCGAGCCGAACATGCCTCGCAGCACCGGATCGCCATTGGTACCGCCGTTGCGTACCAGGGCAAAGCCGGGAATGGTCTTGAGGTAGTCGCCGCCATCACTGGCGGGCACCGGTTGGCGCGGGTCCTTGGGGTTGGTGACAACGGTCAGGGGTGAACTGGGGGCGATGGCGGTGATGACCGTCGGGCTCAGTTCTTCGACTTGGTTCTCGTGATGCTCGTGCTCATCGGCGAGTGCGTAGGGTGTAAGCAGCAAACCGCACAGTGCGGCGACGGTGTGACGCAAACGAACCCGGGGCTCGCTCGGGGGGCAGCTAACCTGGGCAGTGCCCAAAGCGATGCCGGCAGAAAACCTGGACATGATGATTCCATCGAACAGACGTAAACGACACGGTCGGGCAGCCTGGGGCTGTCTTGTGCGACCGGGTGAGGTAAGTGTCGGGTTTACGCGGCGAAGGGCGGTGCGCGGGTGCGGGCACCCGGGAAGAACGCTGGCCGGGCATGGCCCAGGCGCGGGGAGGGGCTGGTGTAGGTGTTGGCGAGCGGTGTATCGAAGGCGGTGAAGCTATGGCCGCCCGTCAGTGCCGGACAGTTGAACAGCAGGCTGCAATAGCCGCATTTTTCCCACAGTGCGTGATGCTCGCTCTGGGGCGGGCAATGTTCGGCGGCTGGCGCCTCATGCGCGGCGTGGGCTCCCGCCGGCATGTCCATGCTCATGTCCATCGACATGTTCATGCTCACGGACATGCGCTGATCCATCGGCATCGACTGAGAAATCAGTGGGCCGATAAAGATCATCAACATGGCGAACAGGCTGAGCCAACTGCCGCCTGCCAGGCTCAGGGGCTGGCGGCGGGGCATGGCGGACCTGTTGCGAGGAAGACCCATGGGAAGGCGCTATCAGTGCATGTGCATTTGGGTTTTGCTGCCGTCGGGGGCTTTTTTCTGCACCGCAACGTCGACGGTGACATCCCCGGCTTTTTCAAAATGCAGCGTCATGGAGAAGCGTTTGCCGTCGCTCAGCAGGCTGCGGTCCTTCAGCTCCAGCAGCATCACGTGATACGCCATCGGCGCGAACGTGACGGTTGCACCAGGGGCGATATCCACGACGGGCACCGGTTGCATTTTCATCAGGTCGTTTTGCATCACATGCTCGTGGAGCTCGGCCTTGCCGGCAATCGGTGTGTCGACGCTGAGCAATTTATCGGCGGTGCTGCCGCCGTTATGAATCACGAAATATGCGGCCACGGTCGGCGCGTTGGGCGGTAACTCTTGAGACCACGGATGGGCAATCTCAAGCTCGCCCACCTTGTATTGGTGCGCTTGGGCGAAGCCGACGGGAAGCAGAAGGGCAGCCAGCAGGATGAGTCTGTTCAACATGGGTGATTCTCCAGAACGATTCAGGCGCAGATGTGTGCGGAACGAATCAAACCAGAGGCGAGGCGCGGGGGTTGAGGCTTGGCCATTGCTGGCGGGGCGTGGGGCTGTCGAGCTTCGAATGGGCAATGCCGCGATGGCTGGGCCGAGCATCCAGGTACAACTGCGGGGCATGGCCGGTGAGTGCCACCAGCGATGCGGCGCCTGAACAGCACCAGCAATGCTGCATCGTCGAGTGAGTGTCCTTCTGCGACGTGCCCTGTTCGAGCTTGCCCAGGGAAATCGCGACCATTTTCGTGCCGCTGGACGAGCAGAAACTGCCCCACAACAGCTGCTCTGATGGCGCCTGGGCATTCGCCATCGCGCCAACGCTGCCGGAAAGCGGCATGGCAAGCATGTTGAACAGCACTGCGAAGCAGGCGATCCAGGCAAATGCAAGCCGTTGTCGGGACATGGGCGAATCCGCTCGGTTGGGCAATCAGGTGGCGGTATTTAGCCTGATCGGGGTTGAGAAGTAAAAAGGCCGCGTGCGGTATAGGGTCGCAGGCTTTGCATTAACAGTAGCAACAGTTTTGTAGGTGGATGCTGTTGTGGCGAGGGAGCTTGCTCCCGCTGGGGCGCGAAGCGGCCCTGAATCGTGCATCGCGGTGTATCAGGAAAATTGTGTCCGCCTTCTTGGGGCTGCTGCGCAGCCCAGCGGGAGCAAGCTCCCTCGCCACGGAGAATGTTGTTGATCAGTCGATATTCGATTGTTCCCAATCTGCATCGTAGTCCATCTGTGTCATATCTCTTGCCCGAGCGATATCGTTAAGGGATGCTCGAATCAGTCCCCCGTCCCCCGTGTCTTCTTCGAGACAAGCATCTAGATAAGCTGCCATTTCCTCATGCGTTTTGAGATGGCTAGCAGCGTCGAAACGCGTAATGGCTTCATCCCGTAGAATCCGGGCGAACTCAGGATCACGCTTGGCACGTTCCGCAATCGTATGTTTGTAGCTTCGTGTAAGGGCCATTTGTTACTTTAAATCTAATGGCATGCGTAGTTTTTGTGGTGAGGGGATTTATCCCCGCTGGGCTGCGAAGCAGCCCCAAAAGCTGGCACCTCGCAGCATCAGCCTAACCCCGTATTGTCGTTCAGGGGGCTGCTACGCAGCCCAACGGGGATAAATCCCCTCGCCACAGGGCGGCGGCTGTACGCAGGTTAGTCGACCGGGGAGTCCAGCATTACCGGCGCGCCCGAAGGCGCCCTGCGCACAACCACCATCTAGTGCAGGAGTGGATACCTGACTGGATGAAGCTTGTGAACCTGCTGAAAACCACCGGGCGACTAAACCCGATCACTGAAGGGCAGTGACGGGAATCAAGTTACCGACGGCCTCCAAGGCGCACAAGCCGGCGGATTCTGGCGCAGTTGTAGGCAGTGGCGCAAGGTGATGTAGCCTACTGTCGTAGTTCCGACGAGGCAGGGTTGTAGGGCGGTGTAGGTTCCCAGCACAGCACAAAAAAAGACTATTAAGCCAGGTGCTGCAGCCCCCGTAATAACTCCTCCACCGCCCCAAACTCCCGATCCACCCCCGCCAACACCGGCCGCCGCAAAATCAACACCGGCACCCCCCGCTCCCGAGCCACCTCCAGCTTCGGCTCAGTGGCCGTGCTGCCGCTGTTCTTGCTGACCAGCACATCGATCTGCCGTCGTTCAAACAGCTCGCGTTCACCCTCAATGTGGAACGGCCCGCGGGCACCGATGACTTCGCAGCGCTCATTGCCGGGATAAACGTCCAAAGCGCGCAGGGTCCAGAATTGCTCTGGCGGAATTTCGTGCAGATGTTGCAGCGGTTCGCGACCGAGGGTGAACAGTGGGCGGCGGAAGGGTTTCAGGGCTTGGATCAGTTCGGCCCAATCGGCCACTTCGCGCCAGTCATCCCCGGTCTGGGGTTGCCATGCCGGACGCCGCAAGGCCCAACACGCAATGCCGCAGGTGCGGGCCGCGTGGGCGGCGTTGTGGCTGATTTGTGCGGCGTAGGGGTGGGTGGCGTCCAGCAGCAGGTCGATGCCCTGCTCGCGAATGAATTGCGCCAGGCCGTCGGCGCCGCCGTAGCCGCCGACACGCACCTGGCAGGTCAGGTCCGTGGGGACGCGACCGATGCCTGCCAGGCTGTAGATGTGCTGGGGGCCGAGGGTGCGGGCGATGGCCAGGGCTTCGGTGACGCCGCCGAGCAACAGGATGCGTTTCATTTCAAGGCTCTTCATGACAAGGCTCCGGCGTGACCGACAATCCCGCCCTGGCGATCGATGGCGAAGACTTCGACCTGGACCTGGGCCGGCACCACACTGCGGGCGAAGGCCAGGGCGTGTTCGCACACCGCATCGCCGAGGGCGATACCGGCGGCGCTGGCCATCGCCAGGGCTTGCTGGCTGGTGTTGGCCGCGCGGATGCCTTGCTGCAGGGTTTCATCAGCGCCGATTGCAGCTGCCCATTTGGCCAGTTGTGGCAGGTCGATGCTCGAGTGACGGCTGTGCAGGTCCATGTGGCCGGCGGCGAGTTTGCTGATCTTGCCAAAGCCGCCACAGAGGCTGAGTTTTTCCACCGGCACCTTGCGCACATGCTTGAGCACGGCGCCGACGAAGTCACCCATTTCGATCAGGGCGATTTCCGGCAGGTTATAGACCCGGCGCATGGTGTCTTCGCTGGCATTGCCGGTGCAGGCGGCGACATGCTGGTAACCGTTGGTCGTCGCCACATCGATGCCCTGGTGGATTGAGGCGATGTAGGCCGCGCAGGAAAACGGCCGGACGATGCCGCTGGTGCCAAGGATCGACAGGCCGCCAAGAATCCCCAGTCGTGGGTTCATGGTTTTCAGCGCCAAGGCTTCACCGCCCTCGACATTGACCGTGACCTCGAAGCCACCGGCATAACCGCTGTCTTCGGCCAGACGGCCCAGGTGTTCGTTGATCATTTTGCGCGGCACCGGGTTGATCGCCGGCTCACCGACTTCCAACACCAGGCCAGGGCGCGTCACCGTCCCTACGCCGCGCCCGGCGATGAAACGCACCCCCGGTTCGTCGATCAAGCGCACGTGGGAAAACAGCAGGGCGCCGTGGGTCACGTCCGGGTCGTCGCCAGCGTCCTTGATCGTCCCGGCCTCGGCGCCTTGTTCGGTCCGTCGGCAGAACTCCAGGCGCATTTGCACGTGCTTGCCCTTGGGTAGCACGATCTCCACGGCATCGGCGTGGGCGCCGCCCAGCAGCAACCGGGCCGCCGCCAGGCTGGTGGCGGTGGCGCAGCTACCGGTGGTCAGGCCGCTGCGCAGGGGCGCGGGTTGTTCGGCGGTTTCGTCACGCATCGAGAGGCTTCGTCAGGTCCAGCAAGGTAATCGGCAAGGCCTGGCGCCAGGTGTCGAACTCACCCAAGGGTTGGGCCTGGGCGATGTGAATCCGGGTCAGTTCGCCGCCGTGGCGTGCGCGCCAGTCCATGAGCGTCATCTCGCTCTGCAGGGTCACGGCGTTGGCCACGAGCCGGCCGCCCGGCTTGAGTTGGGCCCAGCAGGCGTCCAGCACACCTTCACGGGTGACGCCGCCACCGATGAACACCGCGTCCGGACGCTCCAGGCCTTCCAGCGCTTGTGGGGCTTTCCCGCGAATCAGTTGCAAACCGGGCACACCGAGGCTGTCGCGGTTACGTTCGATCAAGGCCTGGCGACCTTCGTCGGCTTCGATGGCCAGGGCCCGGCAACTGGGGTGGGTGCGCATCCATTCGATGCCGATGGAGCCGCTGCCGGCGCCGACATCCCAGAGCAGCTCGCCAGGGGTTGGTGCAAGGCGGGCGAGGGTGATGGCGCGCACGTCGCGTTTGGTCAACTGGCCGTCATGTTCAAACGCGCTGTCCGGCAAACCGGCCAGGCGTGAAAGGCGCAGCGCCGAGGGTTCGCTGCGGCATTCGATAGCGATCAAGTTCAGGTCCGCAACGGCTGGGTCGGCCCATTGCGTCGCAGTGCCTTCGATCCGTCGTTCCGCCGCGCCGCCCAAGTGTTCCAGGACGATCATGGCGCTGGGCCCGAACCCTCGCTCGCGCAGCATCGTGGCCACGGCGGCGGGACTGTGGCGGTCATTGCTCAGCAGCAACAGCCGGACGCCTGTGGATAAATGCACATTGAGCGCCGCCAGGGGGCGTGCCACCAGCGACAGCGTGACCACGTCCTGCAGCGGCCAGCCCAGGCGAGCCGCCGCCAGCGAACAGGACGATGGTGCCGGGATGACCAGCATTTGATCGCCAGGCACCTGTTTCGCCAGGCTCGCGCCCACGCCATAGAACATCGGATCGCCGCTGGCCAGCACACACACCGACTCGCCCCGTCGCGCCAGCAACGGCTCCAGGGAAAACGGGCTGGGCCACAGTTCCCGTTCGCCGCGGATGCACACCGGCAACAGCGCCAGTTGTCGATCGCTGCCGACAATGCGCGACGCCCGCAGCAAGGCATGGCGAGCCATTCGGCCCAGGCCCTTGAAGCCATCTTCACCGATGCCCACTACGGTCAGCCAGGGGGTCATCTTTGTTCCTCGAATGGATGTGTTTTATCGGCGGGCTGTTGCGCCCACGAACCGGGCCGCCATCATACCGCGCCCCTTCTGTCAGGCGTGAACCTGTGGAAGCGGGGTTATTCACAGGTTTTGGGTCCGGCCCTAATTCCCCTGTGGGAGCGGGCTTGCTCGCGAAGGCGTCGATCCATTCAACCTCACCTTCTCAGGCTGACCGCTTTCGCGAGCAAGCCCACTCCCACAGTTTGAATGGGGTTGTGCACACGCTTTGTGCTTGGCCCGAATAATCCGACCGGCAAGCTTTTCATGACCCCCGGCAAAGCAGGCATAATGGCGCTCCTTCGCCATCGTGGCGTGCCTTGTCTACCGGTTATCCCTTGAACGAACGCCCATCAACCAACGTCATACGCCCCTCGGGTTGTCCGGGTTTGTTGCGTGTCGTCCAGGCGTTGGACGGTGGGATCTGCCGAATCAAGCTCGATGGCGGTTCCATCCGGGCGGATCAGGTCGAAGCCGTGGCATCGGCGGCCGAGCGGTTTGCCGGTGGCGTGATCGAGGCGACCAACCGCGGCAACCTGCAAATCCGCGGGATTGGGTCCGCGCACGGCGCGCTGATCGAGTCACTGCTGGCCGCCGGACTGGGGCCAAGAACCCCCGCCGGTGATGACGTGCGCAACCTGATGCTCAGCCCGTCGGCCGGGATCGACCGGCAGATGCTGGTCGATACTCGCCCGTTGGCCGTGCAGATCCTTGCCACCCTGCAAACCCATGAGCGCTTCCATGAACTGTCGGCCAAATTCGCCGTGCAGCTGGACGGCGGGGAAGCGCTGGCGATGCTCGAGCATCATCATGACCTGTGGTTGTCGGCCCTTGTCCGCAATGGCGAGCCCTGGTTGGCCTTCGGCCTGGCCGGCTCGCCGCTGGACGCGCCGGCGGGCAGGGTCCCGATGGCGCAGGGGCATGCTCTGGTGGTGACGGTGCTGGAGCTGTTTCTCGACCTGGCCCGCCCGGACCAGACACGCATGCGCCACCTGCTGAGTGAAATTCCTCCGGATGAGTTCATGACCCGGTTGGCCCGGCACGTGCCGCTGCAAGCGTGCCGCGATTGGCAGCGGGACGCGTCTGCCGACGGGCTGCACATCGGTGTCCATGCCCAGCACGACGACCGTGTCTATGTGGGGGCCGCGGCGCCCCTGGGCCGGCTCGACCCCATCATGTTGCGAGGAGCGGCGCAATTGGCGCGGGAGAAGGGCGATGCCAGCCTTCGTTTCACGCCGTGGCAAAGCCTGCTGCTGCCCAACGTGCGCCGTGAGGATGCGGACGAGGTCTTGACGCGGCTGGAGGGCCTGGGCCTGCTGTGCTCGCTCGATCAACCCTTGGCGCAATTCATCGCCTGCACCGGCTCCAGCGGCTGTGGCAAAGCCCTGGCCGACACCAAGGCCGATGCCCGGCAACTGGCCGAGCTGCTGCAACGCCAGGGCCAAACCCTGAAGGTCCACCTGTCGGGCTGCCCGCGTTCCTGCGCGGCGGCCCATATCGCGCCTGTCACCTTGCTTGCGGTCGCCCCCGGTCGTTACGACCTGTATTTTCGCGATGCCACGCTGCCGGGTTTCGGCGCGTTGCAGGCGCACAATCTAACTATTGAAGCGCTCGGCCACTGGCTCGACGCTCACCCCCGGAGCCCCCTTGATGCTTGATTACATCCGCGACGGTCAGGAGATCTACCGCAACTCCTTCGCGATCATCCGCGCCGAAGCCAACCTGGCGCGCATCCCGGCCGACCTGGAAAAACTCGCGGTACGCGTGATCCACGCCTGCGGCATGGTCGAGGCCATCGACGGCCTGCAGTTTTCCGAAGGCGCGGGCACGGCCGGACGCCAGGCGCTGGCCGCTGGTGCGTCGATCCTCTGCGATGCGCGGATGGTTTCCGAGGGGGTGACCCGGGCTCGCCTGCCGGCCAACAATCCGGTGATCTGCACCCTGCGCGACGAGAGCGTGCCGGCGTTGGCCCTTGAGCTGGGCAACACCCGTTCGGCCGCCGCCCTGGAGCTGTGGCGCCCGCACTTGGAAGGCAGTGTCGTGGTGATCGGCAACGCCCCGACCGCACTGTTCTACTTGCTGGAAATGCTCGATGCCGGCGCGCCGAAACCGGCCCTGATCCTCGGCTTTCCGGTGGGCTTCGTCGGGGCTGCCGAGTCCAAGGCCATGCTGGCGGCCAACAGCCGGGGTGTGCCGTTCGTGATCATGCAAGGCCGTCTCGGCGGCAGCGCCATGGCCGCCGCGGCCGTCAATGCCCTCGCTACGGAGATTGAATGATGCAGCAGCCTGGACGTCTGATCGGCCTCGGCGTGGGCCCCGGTGACCCGGAACTGATTACGGTCAAAGCCCTGCGCCTGCTGCGCGAATCGCCGGTGGTGGCGTACTTCGTTGCCAAGGGCAAGAAAGGCAACGCCTTTGGCATTATCGAAGCCCATTTGCAGGCTGAGCAGACCTTGCTGCCGCTGGTCTACCCGGTCACCACCGAAGCGCTGCCGGCGCCGCTGTCCTATGAGCAAGTGATCGCCGATTTCTACGACACGGCCGCCGAACAGCTGGCCGTGCACCTGGATGCCGGGCGCGACGTGGCGGTGATCTGCGAGGGCGATCCGTTCTTCTACGGCTCCTACATGTACCTGCATGACCGCCTGGCCGAGCGCTATGACGCCGAGGTCATTCCCGGCGTGTGCTCGATGCTTGGGGGCGCCTCGGTGCTCGGTGCGCCGTTGGTCTATCGCAACCAGAGCCTGTCGGTGCTCTCCGGCGTGCTGCCTCACGATGATCTCAAGCGCCGCCTGGCCGATGCCGATGCGGCAGTGATCATGAAGCTGGGGCGCAACTTTCCCAAGGTTCGCCAGGTGCTTCAGGAGCTGGGCCTGGACGGGCGGGCACTCTACGTCGAGCGGGCGACCATGGCCAACCAGAAAATCGTGCCATTGGATGAAGTCGAGCCGATGTCTTCGCCGTACTTCTCGTTGATCATTGTGCCGGGCGAACGGTGGCAGGGATGACGTCCAACGCTCCGGCAATCGTCATCCTCGGTCCGGGCAGCCTCGCGACGGCCCGGCGGATCCAACAGCGCTACCCCGACGCCTTGATTCACGGCCTGGCCGGTCGGGTCGAAGGCGCGGATCGTCAATACTCGGAGTTCGGCGTCACCTTGCGTGAGCTCTATCAGCACGACACGCCGATCATCGCCCTGTGCGCGGCCGGCATCGTCATCCGCACCCTGGCGCCGCTGCTGCTGGAAAAGGGCGTCGAGCCGCCAGTGCTGGCGGTGGCCGAAGATGGCAGCGCCGTGGTGCCGCTGCTGGGCGGCCTGGGTGGGGTCAATGTCATGGCCCGCGACATCGCGCAAACGCTGCAAATCGCGCCGGCCATCACCACCAGCGGCGAATTGCGTTTCGGCACTTGCCTGCTCAATCCGCCGAGCGGCTACCGCCTCGGCGACCTGGAGCAGGGCAAGCGTTTCGTGTCCGATCTGCTGGCTGGCGAATCGGTGCGCATTGAAGGTGTCGCGCCGTGGCTGGACCAGGCGCAGTTGCCCGAGGATGAACAGGCGCGGCTGGCGATCCGCATCGACAGCGCCGCGGGCATGCCGGCGGTGGATGAGCTGCGTATCTATCCGCGCAATGTCGTCGTGGCGATCAGCGCGGGGGCGTCGCCGGCCGTTGGCGAGACTTTGCGTGAGGCCGGCCTCGCCGTGCAATCGCTGGCGTGCCTGTTGGCGGTGGACAGCGACATGGCCCGGCCAGAATTGCATGCAGCCGCAGCGGCCTTGAACGTGCCGCTGCGCTTCGCGTCGGCTGCTGGCGATGTCGGCCAATGGCTGAACGAAACCCTTGATCAACCTGCGTCTATTTGCGCGTTGGGCGAGCATGCCGTGGCTGTGACCGAGCAGCCCCTCGACCCCCGACAGGTCGGCCGCCCGCGCGGGCGTCTGGCGGTGATCGGCCTAGGCCCCGGCGCTGCCGAGCTGATGGTCCCGGCGGTGCGCGCCGAACTCGACCGCGCCACCGATGTGCTGGGCTACGAAACCTACGTGCGCATGGCCGGGCCGTTCCGGGCCGATCAGGTGCAGCACTGCACTGACAACCGCGAAGAAATGCAGCGCGCCCGCCACGCCTTCGAACTGGCAGCCCAAGGCCGCTCCGTGGTGGTGGTGTCCTCCGGTGACCCAGGCGTGTTCGCCATGGCCGCTGCGGTGCTCGAAGCGTTACACGAGTCAACGGATGCCCATTGGCACAGCGTCGACCTGCAGATACTTCCCGGTGTCTCGGCCTCCCTGGCCACGGCCGCCCAGGCTGGGGCGCCGCTGGGCCATGACTTTTGCGTGATGTCGCTGTCGGACAATCTCAAGCCGTGGTCGATCATCGAAAAACGCCTGGACCTGGCCGCCGAGGCGGATCTGGCCCTGGCGTTCTACAACCCGATTTCCCGTTCCCGACCCTGGCAATTGGGACGGGCGCTGGAAATCGTTGCGCACCACCGTGCGGCGCAGACGCCGGTGGTACTGGGACGCGACATCGGTCGCCCGGGCCAGACACTGCGTGTCACGACGCTGGGGCAGTTGACCCCGGATCAGGTGGACATGCGCACCATGGTGCTGATCGGTTCCTCCACGACCTGCGTCTTCCCTCGCGCCGAAGGCGGTGACTGGGTGTACACGCCGCGCTGGTACGGCAGCAAGCCGCTCTGATGAAATCCGGTGGTCCGTTCGGGCCACCGCCACCTGAGTCCTGCCACCGCCTCGGTGCCGGGCATCGGTCTACTTGCTTGTATCCAGTTTTCTCAGAATGTAATAAGCCCTGACTTTAGTTAGCTGCTTTATAGATAATCGGTCGACAGTTCTTATGTACTGACTACCAAGTTGTGAACAAATAAGATAGTCGTGTGTTGTTGGACATTTATTGAATTCGTTGTGGGTTGAGTGGTGTCTTGATGAGGGTTATGTTGGCTTTCACTTCGTGGGTTATAACCGTCATTTGAGTGACAGTGGGTTGTTTGGCCAGGCAACCGATTCTGTGGGTTATCCGCGCATGGATGCGTGTCGTTCAACTTGTCGATGCCTGGGCGCCTGAGGGCGATCCTGGCTATTTACATACAATAAATGGAAGTATTGTTTATGAGTGAATCTAAAACTTCATCGACGGACAGTTACGTCGATTTTGTGGGTTTGTTGAGGCTCAAGGATCTTGAACAGGCCTTAATAGCGCACAAGGGTTCTGATGAATATGAGGCGGTGCTCCGGTATTACTTCGGTTGTATTGCCTTGCTCGATTCTCCCCGCATGTTGGAGCCCTTAGGGCTTCTCAAACAAGCCGTGGGCGCTTTGCGGGGAAACAGCAGGCGTCGCCGTACACCTGAGTTGCCGGAGGGCGCCGAGGCTGCGGATCTGGCGCACGCCTATAACAAGATAGAGGGTTTCGAAACGCGTCTACGCAATAGCGTCGAGCAATTGAAAGTGCCCGCCACCGAGGTGCCGAAAAACCTGCATTTTGTTTGGCTGGGGGGCGGTATCGGGCCGATTCAGCGTGATTACATCAATGTCTGGAAACAGGTGTTGGGCCCGGAGGGTTATCGCCTCAGTCTCTGGTATGACAGCGATGCGCTGCTGGCCTATGAAACCAACCGGATCATTGTCGAAGCGGCCAAGGCTGACGCCATGCTCAATGGCGCAGAAAACAGTGTCGATGCCTTCATGTTGGGCGACCGTTATGAAGAACGCGCCATCGTCCTGAAGCAGCAGATGTACGCCCACATCACCGAGGCGGTGAAAAACGGCGGCAGCGCCGATGACGCGAGAATCGATCTGCTGGTCCGGGCTTACGGCCAGGATGAGACGCGGTTGTCGGCCCTGAAGAGCAATAACCGGCTCAGCCTCGAGGCGTTGACCGAGGGGAGCCTGGCACTGCGCGATCTTGCCAGCGGTGAATTGCCACTGCATCTGCAGGATGTCTACGAACGCGAGATCAATCTGCGTGGCATGTTTGCCGGGGGCTCCGATATTGTGCGTGTCGAAGCCTTGTTCGCCGAGGGCGGCAGCTACGCCGATGTCGATGGCCTGCCGCCCTTGGCGCAAAAGCTGGGCGAGGTGGACATCCGGGCGTTCCAGACGGACGCGCGGCTGGGTGTGCTGCAGTTACTGCTGGATCGAAACCCCGAATGGATGCCAGGCCGTCAGCGCAGTAAGTACACGGACTACTTCAGCGAGATTCCAGCCGAGCATCGCGAAGCGCTTGAGCGTTTCGCTAAAAGCGGGCCGGCGTTGAACCGCGTCTTTCGCCCTCCGGTGGAGCGTCTGGCCCGCCCGGACGAATTGCGCGCTGTCGTCGAACAACACTCGTTGAGCAACGCTTTCCTGATGGCCCACCCCGGGGCGGCGATGCTCAAGAGCGTGATCGAGCGTTTGCGACTCAACCATGAAATCGTCGACGCCACAGCGCACCTGGCCGATGAGCAAAACGTCAGCCTGATCGACATCGAGGCCATGAGCGTTCTGGCGCGCCAGGCCGCAACGCAGGTGTTCGGTGCGTTCCATGAGCTGCCGCCGGAAATTGAACTGGCCGCGTCTTTTCTGGTAGAGGCGGCCGCCGCCTACTACAGCGATGGCATCCGCCCCCAGAGCGAAGGCACGATCTATCTCACCGGTCCCGCCGCCATGCGCCAGGGGATGGCGGACTACCAACGCACACATTTCACCCCTCAAATCGCCGAACAGTGGCAGGCGGAGGCGGCGATCACGGCCGTCGCCACGGTCAACCGGGCGACGGAGGAGGAGCTGGATCACTCCTGGAAAGAGAACGCGCGTGACACCGCGCAATGGCTGATCGACGAAAAAAAACGCTGGCAAGAGGGCCTGTTCAAGGCCCGTTATGCGGGTGATATGGCAGAGCTGCTCAAATACCGCACCGTCCAGTTCGATGAAGGCTGGCCAGTGATCGAGGGACGACATGTGTTGTCCACCGAGTTGTTGCAGCATTTGGCCGATGAACTGGGCGAGTCGTTCATGCAGGCGATGAGCCAAAGCCATAACGGGGAGGTGACCTTCGATAAACCCATCCCCCTGAGTTTTGATGAGCGTCAGTCGATCCGCGATCAAAGCGCCTATGCGTTACCGCCCGCATCGTTGAGCGATCCGCAGACGCGGCAACTGTCTATCGCTGAGCTCCTCGATCGCCTCGCCAGCGACCGTTTCGAAGTCGCTCAACTGAGTCCCTTGCAGCGCCTGCTACTGGGAGGCCTGAGTGGTGCGAAGGCGTTGGATAACCGCAGCTTCGACGCGGCCCGCCCGGCGTTGGATAACCTGGTCAACAACCTCGCCACGCGCGGGACCGCTGGCCGTTATGCGGCGATCGAACAAGCGTTGTTCCAGCGTCAGGCGCCGGCCTTCCTGGCCGGGCTCGCCAGCGCCACCGATGCGCCACCGAGGCATGACGAAACCGCCTTGGGCTTGAAGAAAACCGCGTTGGAGCAGCCGTTGACGTTGCGCCAATGGGGCCAGCACGTTGCCCGGATCCGTCAGGTGGCGAAGCTTGAATACCGCGTCCGGATTGTCGAACGCCTCGGTGCTGTCCTGAACGGTTTCGAGGCCGCCACGAACAAACTTGTACCGCAGGATCTACTGCTCCAGGGCGAGGGTGACAGGGTGGGCGGACGTTGCTATCCCCTGGCCCTCGCCATGGCGGCGGCCTTGTCGCAAGGCAAGGTCGCGGTCAACACCTTGCGCGAGCGTTTCTACCTCGCGGTGCTCGAGCCCGGGGCCAGCGATTCGGTGACCTTCCTCAACAGCGTGGAGTCGTTGCGCGATGTACAGCTCGGCGACGTGGGCAGTGCGCTGGCGCGCTCGGACCTGAATGAGGTCGTGGACGTCCTGCAAGCCAGGACTACCACCAGCACGCTGATGCTCAACTCCGATAACCACGCCATGCTGGTGGCCAAGACCATTGAGGGGGAGCGCAGCACCTATCACTTCTACGATCCGAACTTCGGTGTGTTTGAATTCGAGCATCCGACCCAGTTCAGACAGGCGCTGGAACGGTTCTTTCTTCAACAGGACATGGCCAGCCACTACGCGGCGTATGGCGATGCGGCGCGGCCGACTTTCGACCTGATCGAACTGGAAGGTGCACGTGTGTCGAGGCTGGTATTGCCAGGTGCCATTGAGGTTTCGAAACTGCTGCAACCCGACGCCTTGCCCGGGCAGCCGCAACGCCCTATGAGGCAGCGGTTGGCCAGCGCCCGTGGCCAATCGTTGCAGAACAACCCTCGACTGGGCAACTGTCTGCTGGCGCTGGATGGCCATTGGTGGAGCCAGCAGATCGAGCAAGCGACAAGCCGCCTCCGGCAGGAAAACCAGCTGGCGGCTCATCTTGTGCCGCTGTTCGACACGTTGGAGGTCACGCCGGACGGGTCGTACCGGGTGAGCCTGATCGATCCGGTCAATCCTGAGCAACTGGTACGGGTCGTCACGGATGACCATCGGCTCCTGCGTATAAAAAGCTACCTCTCGGAACAGTTTTCGGCATTGGCCAACAAACCCTCCGTGCCAAGCGATCCCACCGAGGTAGGGAGTGTCCACACGCTGAACGCCGGTTTCGCCATACAAGCGCTGATGAACGCGTTGCGCGGACAGGAAGGATCGAGTCGGCCCCTGACCCTGGCGGTCCGCTTGCACGCCTATGTCAACTACGCGCAGTTGGTGCATGGCGTCGTGGCGGATATCGCGGGCCTGGTCGGCCTGGTTCGGCAGGCACTGGCCGAAGAGAAACTGATTGCCCGCACCGTCGCGCCAGTGGTCAAGGCGGCAGTGGGCTCCAGCGTGAGCGAAGCGACCGGGGGATTGTTGCAGTTGGCCAATGTCGGGTTCGACATCTACCAATTGTCGACGGCCCACAACGATGTCGAACGCGCTCAGTTCGGCACCCAATTGGCTTTCGACTCCGCCAGCCTGGTGTTGTCGGTGAGCTCCTACGCGGTTGGCGCCACGACTGCCGGCGCAATGCTGGGCGGCGCCGCTTTGATCCTG
This sequence comes from Pseudomonas brassicacearum, assembly GCF_000585995.1. NCBI lineage: Bacteria > Pseudomonadati > Pseudomonadota > Gammaproteobacteria > Pseudomonadales > Pseudomonadaceae > Pseudomonas > Pseudomonas brassicacearum. The sequence goes on from NZ_CP007410.1 coordinate 724,210, forward strand.
GGTGGATTGGCGGTGGGGGTGGCGGCCCTGGCCCAGGGTTTCGCCACTATTGCCGAAGAAGCCAAAGAGGTCGGGTTGTTATTCGATGAAATCGCCATGGCTCATCTGCAGGCGTACCGGTGTGATGCCAGGCAGGGTGCATGGCTACCGCGTTCCTCGTTGATCGTCCAGGCGCTGGATCTGACTCGGGGCGCATTGATGCTGGGCAGCCCCAAGCTCTATCCGCAACGCGATCATTTTGGGGTGCCAACGATAGAGCTCGATTACGATCGGGCCATTAACATTCGTCGAGATCTAGGTCTGCCGGGCCAAGTTGCATTCAAGCCACCTGCCGGCCAAGTCATCGTACTGCCCTGCACACCGCAAACCTGTTACCGCTACGAGTACATTGCCCTGCCATTCGCGACATCGCGTCATGACACCGGGTTCGACACGGCACGGCGCCTGGAGAAAAGAAAAGCGGACGGCAGCTGGCAATTTCAGTTTTCCTTTTATTCTTTTCCCAGTGAATACATCGTCCGTCGCATGGTGCCCGATTATCGGCCAACGGTGATCGACGTGTTGCTCGACAGTGCTGACCGTTCACTGGTGGTGCCTCTTATTCCGCCGATTTGGCACAACATGATCGCTTATAAAATCCAGGGGGCCGGTAAACGATGCGCATTGGTCGTTCATCCCGGCGTGAAACTGAGCCTGGAGTCGACGAGCCTGCAGGTGTCTACTTGGTTTATGGATGCCTCTTGGGCCTCGGAGAAAGAGATAAGGATTGAGAGTCACGATAAGTTCTTCATCGACGACGTTCAGGTAACGATCGTTGGAGGGTGGCGCCACGAAATTTCACTCCGGCTTGCCGACAATCAAGTATTCAAGGTTGATGTGGCCAACCGCACGCTCGTGCTTTTGGAACTGGACGCACCGCCCGACATGGATCAGCAAACGTTGCAGGATCATTTCAAGGCCCTGGCTCGAGACCACCGTCTAGCGATGGCGTACACCCCGATTCGCCACCACCTCATTCCATTTGAGGACCCGGGCGAGCCTCGCCGGACCACTGCCTGGTATGACGCGAAGGAGGACCGTTTCCTCTATATTCGCGATGATCTGCCAGGTGCCGATGAGACGATACTGGCGGCGGTAGTGGGCAGTGCCTGCTATTTCTACAATCCGCAGGACCTGATCATCTGGCAAGCCGATGCGGTCACCGGGTTGTTGAGCCATCGTTATTGGTTGCGCAGCACCAGCAACCTGACAACCACCATCAAGAGCATCGAGGCGGACGCGCAGGGGGTGATTCATGTCGTCCAGCAAATCACTCGCGAGGATCAGACCGTCGATGTGCTGGTGTATGTGATCCATGATGGGCAACTGCTGCTCGGTTCGATCACGCGAGAGCTGGATCTGGCCCTGGAGCCGGTCTTGAGTGCCAGTGAGACACTGGCCGACTGGCCGACTGGTCGCAGGTGCTGGGCGACAGTCCACCCCTGACGCCGAATACCCACCCGCAGGACACTTTTTTCACCGTCAATTGGCAGCCGGCACCCTTCGTTTCGATCTGTTGGAAGTTCGACGCACAGTGGCGGGACATGGCCTGGGTGCGCCGCAGCGACCGCTTGATCATTCGTCCCACGCCGAGACGAAACCAGCCACGTGGATGGCCCGATTCAATCAAGAACATGACGGATCTGACGCTGCTCGCACCGCCGGACGACAGCGATGTGTTTGTCATCTACGACAGGCTCAAACAGGAACTGTGCAGCAGGCGGCGTACTTTGGTGGAGGGCAAGGGGCATTGGGCCAACCGGTGGGCGCGTGCCCCTAGCCTGGAAAATGTCATCGCCGTTGACGGTGGCTACGTGGCGCTGACCTCGGGAGGCACGTTCTACAACCTGAGTGGCCAAGGCGACCTGGCGCTGGGCGGCGTGAGGGAGCAGTGGTTCAAGGACCGGGCACAGTGGTGGTCCGAACTGGACGCGTTGGCCCAGCGGCACGGGAGCAAAAGTCTTGCCCTTATCGGTTTGAGCAACTTCAGCGGTAACGAGCGGTTGTGCGCCTGGTACGTTGGCAATCGGTTGCTGCTGGCTGACCTGGGTAGCACAACGGAGCTGCGGCTGCTGGGCGCAACCCCGGATGGCGAGGCCGCCTGGTTGCTCGATGTGGCGAGCGGCGAAGTCTATCGCCAGGCCTTTATCGATCCGCAGAAACTGGACGCTGCCTTTGGCCAGGGTTCGCAACTGTTGGAGGCTGACGTGCTGCCCCACCCGCAGCGTGAATGGTCGCCCTGGCAGTTTGTCGAGCTGACGGCCGATGGGGTGGGGCTGCGTGGCGTGACATACGAAGGTGTGGTGGTTGCGCTGCGGGATCAGGAGCCGGCGTTGATTACCGGTGTCACTCAGGAATGGGTCGTCATGCAAGGGGGCCGGGAGATCGAGGGGCTCAGGCAATTGGCGAGCCAGCCGTTTCACAGCCCGCTCTTGTCGGTGGAGGAACCCGGTAGCCTGACGTGGTTCGTGGCCGAGAGCGCGCGTGTGATCCGGGTGCCCAAGGCCGCCATTCCGGAGTCTTTCGAAGTCTTGGGAACCCAGCAGCAGACTAATATCCTGTTGCATGAAAGCCAGAATGGAAAGCTGCTGACCTTGCCCAGCATGGGCCATGGTGGGCCGCTCAGCTATGTCCAGCGTGAAGGCGAGGTAATGGTCGTCGAGGGCCATGAAGCGAAGATCGATGATCTCCTGCCGCTGATGCCTGACGACGTCAAGATCCTGATCCTGCGCATGGGCCAAGGCGCGGTGAGTTACCGGCTGTCAAAAGCGGCCTGGTTGAGGATCAAGTCGGTGGTCCTCGATTGCCGACATCCGCTGGGCAGTGTGGTGACTGTCCCCGGCAAGTTGATCTGGGAGCTGGAAGAGCCGGATCAGTTGCTGCTGAGCAAGGTTCATGAGCACCTGGTGATCATCGATCCGGACAGCGGTCACAGCGTGATTTTTCGTGAGGTGTATGCGGCCGATGTCAATTTGCGAGGCGACGTGTTGCTCAGTTTCGGTGGGCATCGACACTATGCCGTTTCCACACTGGTGCAGCGCCTGGACGCTTTGCAGGACGCCCAGAACGGCGTCACGCTGGAAGCGTTGTCGAATGAAACGTCTACGGAGGAGACCAATGCGGTGGGTTGAACCAAGGCCGTCGTCCACGATTAGGCGTTAAGTAAAAAAAGGTTGCCGGTGTTATCACGGGCAACCCTTTTTTATTGAAACGTGTCATCCCGCAAAAGAGGTTGCGCTGTCACGCCAGGCTTTGAAGTGTCAATAATTCACGAGGCGCGTCTTTCTTAAGACAAAGCGTCCCATCAAGTGCTCATTTAATAATTGGTTGATCAGCGTTCTTCTGCTGTCGAGTTTGCTTCTGTCCAGCTTCAGGAAAGCGCTGCGTTGGATAATCCTGGCTGAACGCCTTTCCCAGTTCCAGAACAGAAAGTTGCGTTGTTTTATTTCGACACTCAGTTCGAGTTTGAACAGGGCGATATGAAGGTTGCCTTGTGAGTCGTAGCGAGCCGGGACAATTTGGAAGGTTTCGCCTTCCTGGGATTCGCTGGCAAAGGACAGGATGGCCGGGTGATCGGTTTTTAGCGTGTCGAGGGTATCGATCATCGCGTTGGCCTGCCGCGCATCCTTCATGGCGTGGGCGCTCTCCACCAGGAAATCGGCCACGGAGCCTGTGAGCAGATGTTGTGTGCGCGTATGGATGGAGTCGTCATACAGCGACCAGCCGAGGAAATTCAAGGTGCGGGCATACTCTTCGAACCAGCCCTTGGGGTTTGCATAACGGTGATGGGCGAGATCGGCCGAGCGGGTGGCGATGTTGTTGCAGTCGGCGATGTCATTGTGGTCTTGCAGGGACAGTGTCCCGATATAGGAAAACAGATTGGGGCCGCTGACCAGTCCGGTTAATAGTTCATTGCTCACGAGTGTTCTCCGTTAAAGTTAGTGGGGTTATTTGGCTCTTGGGAGATGCAATGATGAACGTTGGTTTTAAGTGGGTGGGTGGTTAATTTAAGTCTGAATATTTTAAGGCGGGGTGGAGTTACATATGCTGCAATCAGTCTGGGTTGTTATTCTTGGGCGGAATAAACTAGATTGAAGTGGGTCCGCAGGAGCGGGCTTATATATAACCAAGGAAGTTTATATGGAACAGTTCGAAAGTGTAGTCAGTGTGGCGCAAAGTGTTGAGTTGCTCAGTGCGCGTATCAACAGGCGCAAGGCGTTGGCCACTGCGGGTCGACGTGTACGCAGGTCAGTCGTGCAGGTGCATGACAATCCTAACAAGGACCTGGATGCGCTCATGTTGGGGGATGCGCTCGTGGGCTATGGCAACAACATGTCGCTCAACAACATGGCGATCATGGAAAACCTGATGACCATGGCGATCATGGAAGCCAACTATGAGGTGCCCGGCGGCAAAAATACCCGGGCGTGGTACGACGCCTTTATCCAATGCCTGCGAGACCTCGGATGCTTCATCGCCGAGGACGGCTATACCCGTTATTCCGAGAGTTCCCGGCGTGTAGACATGGATTTCGTGATCAGCGATATCGTCAAGGGGATCATCGATGGCGTTAAGGCCGGCGTTCCGGGAGCGGCGGTGCTCGGTGCCGTGGTGAACACCACGATTGATGGTTTGAAGCGGGATGAGGAAACCATGCGTCTGTTCAATAGCCAGGTCAAGGTGGCCGAAGGCGCGCGTTTATCGGTCATTCCCTGCGAACAGATGTCCGACGGTACCCTGGTCGCATCGTCCGCCTCGATAAGACAGTCCGGGACTTCGAGTAACGGTGGGGTTCTGTTCGTGAACTGGCAATCCTCAGCGCGAGATATTTTCCGCGGTAAATCGTTCGTGACCTTCAACCCTGCCCGCTATGAAGCGTTCAGGCTAGACATCGAAGAGTATCTGGGCGAACACCGCAGGGAGGTACTGAGTAAAAGATTCAGCCGTCGCAAGCGTGCCTGAGTTTCCAGGCACTGTGATGGCTATGGCACCAGATACCCTTTCACGCCGGTAAAGATGATCTGCGCCGCCAGCGCACAGACAAACAGGCCCATCAGCCGGCTGACGATCTGCAAGCCCTGGTCACCCAGGATCCGCTCGATGCGACTGGACAGGTAAAGCACGACACCGACGGTGAAGCTGGCCAGGGCGATGCTGATGATGGCCATGAGTTTGTCGTCCCAGTGCGGCTGGCTCACGCCCATCACCAGCAGGGCGCCGATGGTGCCGGGGCCGACGGTCAAGGGAATGGTCAGCGGGACGATGGTCACGTCCTGCTGGACGTTGTCGGTCTGTACGGCCGACTTGCCTTGGGCCATGCCCAGCGCCGAAATGAACAGCACGCTGCCGGCACCGATACGGAACGCATCCACGGTGATGCCGAACACGCTGAAAATCACCCGCCCGAACAAGTACAGCAATACGCTGGACACCAGCGTCGCGGTCGCGACCTTCCAGGCCAGGCGTCGCTGTTCCTTGCGCGAGTAGCCGCGAGTCAGGCCGATAAAACACGACAACACGAAGAAGGGGCTGTAGAGCACCAGCATCTTCAGGTAAACACTGAACAGCACATGGAGCATGGTCGAAGCTCAAGGCGAAGGAGACGACGGGAGTCTATCAGGCGTTTTGCCGTCTGTCGGCTCAGGACGTTTGCACCGTACGGTTCTGCTGGTCACGCTGGGCCACCCAGTGCTCGATCAGCTCGCGCAGTTGCGACAGCTCAACCGGCTTGGCCATGTGTCCGTCCATTCCGGCCTGGCGGGCGCGCTCCTTGTGTTCGGCCAGGATGTGCGCCGTGAGCGCGACCACCGGAGTGCGAGTCCGCTGGTTACCGACTTCCCAGGCGCGCAGTTGCTGGGTGGCGGAGAACCCGTCGAGGATCGGCATTTCGCAGTCCATCAAGACCAGGTCGTAGCGCTGCTCCTTCATGGCCTTGAGGGCTTCTTCGCCATTGCTGGCGGTGTCGGGCTGCAGGTTGAGCTTGCCGAGCATGCCCCGGATGACCTTGGTGGAAATGCTGTTGTCCTCGGCCACCAGGATGCGGAAATCGCTGGGCACTTTCACCGGCGTGATCGGGCCCGCATTCACCGGTACGTTCGGCGCCTGGCCTTTGTTGCGCTGGTTCAGTTCGTCCGCCAGGGTGGTCTTGAGGGTATAACCGGCCACCGGTTTAGCGAGGATGCGCTTGACCCCGCTGTTGCGCGCGACGATCTTGCTTGGCGCGTTGCTGATGCCGGTGAGCATGATCAACAGGATGTCGTGGTTCAGGCTCGGGTCTTCCTTGATCTTGGCCGCCAATTGCATGCCGGTCATGCCAGGCATGTTCTGGTCCAGCAGTACCACGTCGAAATAGTCCCGCAGGTGCGCCTTGGTACGCAGCAGCGCCAGGGCTTCCTTGCCCGACGGCACCGCGCTGACATTCAAGCCCCAGGCACTGCACTGTTGCACCAGCACCTTGCGACAGGTGTCGTTGTCGTCGACGATCAACACCCGTGCCCCTTGCAGCGGGGCATCGAGGTCGGAAGTCGGATGTTCGAGGCGATCCGGGTCCAGCGGCAAGGTCAGCCACAGGGTGCTGCCCTGGCTGCTGCCGCTTTTTATGCCGAACTCCCCGTGCATCAGGATGATCAGCTGGCGGGCGATGACCAGGCCCAGGTTGCCGCCCAGGCGCGTGGCCGAGAGGAAATTCTTGCTGTGCAATTCGGCATGCATCAGCGTGTCGCGTTCTTCGGCGTCCATCGGTGAGCCGCTGTCCTGCACTGCGATGCGCAGGCGAGGCTGATTGCTGCGCTCGTCGAGAGCCACGACGATCAACACCTCGCCCTCGTCGGTCTTTTTCAAGGCGTTTTCCAGCAGGCTCAGCAGCGCCTGGCGCAGCCGCGTCGGATCGCCGCTGATCACCCGCGGCACCTGGGGCTGGATGAAGCTGATCAGCTCGACATTTTGCTGCTCGGCCTTGGCGCGGAAGATGCTCAGGCAATCCTCGATCAAGGCGTTGAGGTCGAACTGCACATCGTCCAGTTCGATCTGCCCGGATTCGAGCCGGGAAATGTCGAGTATCTCGTTGATCAGGGTCAGCAGTTCATTGCCGGCGCTGTGGATCGTCTGCACGTAGTCGCGCTGCTTGACCGACAGGGGGGTACCCAACAGCAGTTCGGTCATGCCCAGTACGCCGTTCATCGGAGTACGGATCTCGTGGCTGATCTTGGCCAGGAACTCGGCCTTGGCATTGATCTCGGCATTGCTCGCCGCCAGGTCGCGGCTGATGCTGAAACGGCTTTCATTGATCGAGCGCTGGCGCTCGCCCAGGGCGACACTCATCAACAGGCCGCTGATGCAGATGAAGACCAGAAGCGTCACGATCAAACCTTGCGGAGGGACCTCCGTGAGCCCTTGCAGCGCCGGAAGGATGATCAACGTGCCCAGGTTGAAGACCACCATGGCCGCGACAAACAGCCGTGCCGGGCGGTAGCCCTTTTGCCAGTGCCAGGCGCTGACGAAGAGCATGCTCAGGCCGGCCAGGGCCACGAGGGCATAGGTCATGATATTGAGCGGCAGTGTGTTGACGAACAACAGCAACAGGCTGCACAGCATGACGACCACAATGTCCCCCAGCAGCAGCCGATTCAGCGGATGCGGCCCCAGGGGGGCGAAAAAGCGATAGGCGAACATCAAGCCACAGGGCGCGGTCAGCAGCAGGGCGAGGTAGGCCCCCGGCGTCTGGATCGTGGGCCAGTCGGGCAGCCAGGGGCCTGCCAGGTTCAGCAACAGCACCAGGCTCAGCATCAGCAGCCCTTCGCAGGCCGCCAGCCATAGGCAACTGCGTGAGCGGGTATAGGCGTAGCGGGTGAGGTTGTGCAGGATCAGCATGGCGATGCAGCCGAACAGCAACCCATAGATCAGTGTCTGGTTCTGATTGGCCGCCGCCAACACCGCCGGTTGCAGGGTGACGTAGGGGCGCAGTTCGTGTCGGGATGCCAATCGCAGGTAGACGTCCAGCGGTTTATCGCTGCGGGGCAGCGCCAGCATGAAATCGCTGGTGGGCAGGGGCAGTTCGGTACGCGGAAGGGTATCGCCGCTGACTTGTTGGTCAACCAGGGCATCGCCGTCCAGCACATAGAGATTCAGGCGGGACAGGTCGGGCGCGAAGATGCGCAGTATTTGTTCATGTTTGTCGGGGGCCAGGCGGAAACGCAGCCACAGGGCCCCGCCGGGTTCGGCCGCCTTGAGGCGGTCCAGGTCGATGGGGCTGAATTGATTGGTGTAGCGGGCAGAGCGGATGTCGCTCAGCTTCAGGTCGCCCTGTTCATCGAGCAATATCGCCCAGCCACTGCCTGGCGCGGCCTGTGCCGGGAGCATGCAGAGCAGCGTCAGCAGGGTGACGGTAAAGCCTATGGCAATCCTGAGCCAGCGCACGGCGAAATCCCTTCGTAGGTTGATGCCAGATTATAACTATGCGCGGCGCCCGAGTAGACAGGCAAGGGCCACCGACCCTTGCCTGGCTGAATGACCGGGTTATTCCAGATTTTCGCCGCGCTCGCGGGCAATGGCGCGGTAGCCAATGTCCTTGCGGTAGAAACAGCCTTCCCAATCAAGCTCGGCGGCAAGCTTGTAGGCTTGCTGCTGGGCGGCGTCGACACTGGCGCCCATGGCGGTGGCGCACAGCACGCGACCGCCGGCGGTCACCACTTGGCCATCCTTCAAGACGGTGCCTGCGTGGAAAACCTTGCCTTCCAGTCGGGCCGCGGCGTCCAGGCCCTGAATAACGCTACCTTTGGCGTAGTCGCCCGGGTAACCGCCTGCCGCCAATACCACGCCGACGCTTGGACGCGGATCCCATTGGGCTTCGACTTTGTCCAGCGCCTGGGCCAGGGCGGCTTCAACCAGCAGCACCAGGCTCGATTGCAGGCGCAGCATCACCGGCTGGGTCTCAGGATCGCCGAAACGGCAGTTGAATTCGATGACTTTTGGGTTACCAGCCTTGTCGATCATCAAGCCGGCGTACAGGAAGCCAGTGTAGACGTTGCCTTCTTCGGCCATGCCGCGCACGGTCGGCCAGATCACCTGGTCCATGACCCGCTGATGCACTTGGGCGGTGACCACCGGGGCCGGGGAATAGGCACCCATGCCGCCGGTGTTCGGGCCGCTGTCGCCGTCGCCGACACGTTTGTGGTCTTGGCTGGTGGCCATCGGCAAGACGTTCTTGCCATCGACCATGACAATGAAACTGGCTTCCTCGCCGTCGAGAAACTCTTCGATCACCACCCGGGAACCGGCGTCACCGAAGGCATTGCCGGCCAGCATGTCGCGCACGGCCTCTTCGGCCTCGGCCAGGGTCATGGCGACGATCACGCCTTTACCGGCGGCCAGGCCGTCGGCCTTGATCACGATCGGCGCGCCTTTCTCCCGCAGATAAGCCAGGGCGGGTTCGATTTCGGTGAAGTTCTGGTAATCGGCGGTCGGGATCTTGTGACGCGCCAGGAAATCCTTGGTGAACGCTTTCGAGCCTTCCAGCTGCGCGGCGCCGGCGGTCGGGCCGAAGCAGTCCAGGCCACGGGCGCGGAACAGGTCTACCACGCCGGCGACCAGCGGTACTTCCGGGCCGACGATGGTCAGTGCGACGTTCTTCTCGGCGAAATCAGCCAGTTGCTCCAGGGCCAGCACGTCGATGGCGACGTTTTCGCACTTGGCTTCGATGGCCGTGCCGGCATTGCCCGGCGCCACGAAAACCTTCTGCACGCGGGGATCCTGAGCCACTTTCCAGGCCAGGGCGTGTTCACGGCCACCGCTGCCAATGATCAAAACATTCATTTCAAAAACCTCGGATGACGCTAATTCTGTGGAGCACCGCAGAGATGCTTTTCTGTGGGAGCGGGCTTGCTCGCGAAAGCGGTGTGTCAGTCAACATCAACGTCACTGACAGATTGCATTCGCGAGCAAGCCCGCTCCCACATTTCGATCAGGGTGTATCAGTGACGGAAGTGGCGCATGCCAGTAAATACCATGGCGATGCCGGCTTCATCTGCCGCAGCGATCACTTCAGCGTCACGCATCGAGCCACCCGGCTGGATCACCGCGGTGATACCGACCTTGGCCGCGTTGTCGATGCCGTCGCGGAACGGGAAGAACGCGTCGGAGGCCATGACCGCGCCTTGTACCTGCAAGCCGGCGTGTTCAGCCTTAATCGCGGCGATACGGGCCGAGTTCACGCGGCTCATCTGGCCGGCACCGACGCCGATGGTCTGGCGGTTCTTGGCGTAGACGATGGCGTTGGACTTGACGTACTTGGCGACTTTCCAGGCGAAGATCAGGTCGTGGATTTCCTGCTCGCTCGGCGCGCGCTTAGTCACCACCTTGAGGTCTTCGCTGCCAATCATGCCGATGTCACGGCTCTGGACCAGCAGGCCGCCATTGACGCGCTTGTAGTCCCAGGCCGGCGCACGGTCGGCCGACCATTGGCCGCAGGCCAGCAGGCGCACGTTGGCTTTGGCGGCAACGATGGCGCGGGCTTCTTCGCTGACCGAAGGGGCGATGATCACTTCGACGAACTGACGCTCGACGATGGCCTTGGCGGTTTCGGCGTCCAGTTCACGGTTGAAGGCGATGATGCCGCCGAAAGCCGACTCGGTGTCGGTGGCGTAGGCCAGCTCGTAGGCCTGCCGGATGCCGCCCTCGGCGTCCGGGCTCACGGCCACGCCGCACGGGTTGGCGTGCTTGACGATCACGCAGGCTGGCTTGACGAAGCTCTTCACGCATTCCAGCGCGGCGTCGGTGTCGGCCACATTGTTGAACGACAGTTCCTTGCCTTGCAGCTGGGTCGCGGTGGCAATGCCGACTTCGGCAGGCTTGGCTTCCACGTAGAACGCCGCGCTCTGGTGCGGGTTCTCGCCGTAGCGCATTTCCTGGGCCTTGACGAACTGGGTGTTGAAGGTCCGCGGGAATTCGCTGCGGCCTTCGGTCGACAGAGTTTCAGCCGCCTGGTTCACGGTGCCCATGTAGTTGGCGATCATGCCGTCGTAGGCGGCGGTGTGTTCGAAGGCCTTGAGCATCAGGTCGAAACGCTGGGCGTAGGTCAGGCCGCCGGCCTTGAGGTTGTCCAGCACGCTGGCGTAGTCGCTGGCGTTGACCACGATGGCCACGTCTTTATGGTTCTTGGCCGCCGAGCGGACCATGGTCGGGCCACCGATGTCGATGTTCTCGATGGCGGTCGGCAGGTCGCAGCCAGGCTTGTTGATGGTGGCTTCGAACGGGTAGAGGTTGACGGCCACCAGGTCAATCGGCTTGATGCCGTGTTCGTTCATGATGGCGTCGTCGATGCCGCGACGGCCCAGGATGCCACCGTGGATCTTCGGGTGCAGGGTCTTGACTCGACCGTCCATCATTTCCGCAAAACCGGTGTAGTCCGCGACTTCCACTGCGGCGACGCCGTTGTCCTGCAGCAACTTGAAGGTCCCGCCGGTGGAGAGAATCTCGACGCCCAGCTGTTGCAGCTCGCGGGCGAATTCGAGGATCCCGGTCTTGTCGGAGACGCTGATCAAGGCGCGGCGGATCGGCAGGCGGGTGGTCTGGTCGGTCATTTCAATTTCCATCAAAAGCAAGGGAAGTCAGCAAAAAAGGCGACCGTTTTTTACGCGGGCGCCTTTCTGGTTTGATTGAATGCTTACAGCAGATCGTACTGCTTGAGTTTCTTGCGCAGAGTGCCGCGGTTCAGGCCCAGCAGCTCACTGGCCTTGGTCTGGTTGCCCTTGACGTAGTTCATCACGCTTTCGAGCAGCGGTGCCTCGACTTCGGAAAGCACCAGGTTGTACACATCCGTGACGGCAGCGCCCTCAAGGTGGGCGAAATAATTGTGCAGCGCCTTCTCGACACTCCCGCGAAGGGTCTGACCTTCTTCGCTGGGCGTGTTGAGGTGCTGTTTCAAATTCACGTTGTCGCTCACGGGTGTTATTCCACTCACTAAAGTCTCGGTCATCATCGTCATGCGGCCACCCCTTCGTCCCCTGTCAGGCTCTTGTAACGCTCAGCGAAGAACGCCTGAACGTCGGCGCATTGTGCTTGCGTACCATCCAAACGATTGAAACGGGCGCGAAACTCCCTGGCGCCCGGCAGGGTTGCGAGATACCAGCCCACATGCTTGCGAGCGATGCGTACACCCATGACTTCTCCGTAGAAGGCATGCAGCGCGGCCAGATGCTCTAGCAGAATACGTTCCACCTCGGACAGCTGCGGCGCAGCGAGCTTTTCGCCCGTGCGCAGAAAGTGTTCGATCTCACGAAAAATCCATGGCCGCCCCTGGGCAGCCCGGCCGATCAACAGTCCGTCGGCACCGGTCGCGTCCAGCACGTACCGGGCCTTCTCGGGTGAATCGACGTCGCCGTTGGCAAAGACCGGAATCGACACCGCCTGCTTGATCGCGGCGATGGTGTCGTACTCCGCTTCACCGGTATACAGGTCGGCACGGGTGCGGCCGTGGACCGCCAGCGCCGTGATCCCTGACTGTTCGGCGATCTTCGCCACCGTCAGGCCGTTCTTGTTCTCCCGGTCCCACCCGGTGCGGATCTTCAGGGTCACCGGCACATCGACTGCGGCGACAACCGCCCGCAGGATCTCGGTAACCAGGGCTTCATCTTTCAACAGTGCCGAGCCTGCGGCCTTGTTGCAGACCTTCTTCGCCGGGCAACCCATGTTGATGTCGATGATCTGCGCGCCCAACGCCACATTGGCCCGGGCCGCCTCCGCCAGCATCTGTGCGTCGCCACCGGCGATCTGTACCGAGCGGGGCTCAGGATCGCCTTCGTGGATCATGCGCAGACGCGATTTGCGGGTGTTCCACAAACTCATGTCGCTGGTGACCATTTCCGAAACCACTAAACCTGCGCCCAGTCGCTTGCACAGCTGACGAAAGGGCTGATCGGTGACGCCCGCCATAGGGGCGAGAACCAGGCCGTTCTGCAATGTATATGGGCCGATGCGTACCGCCGACATAGGACTTCCCTGAAGTGGGGCCGGATCATGAGACTTCGAAAAAGGGTTGGCATGATACCCGCTCTCGATGACTGGATAAAGGTCGAATTGGATAAAATCTGAACAGCTATTTTGTTATCGCCAGCGGTTTGGTCTGGGTGGGCTGAGTCAGAAAGCTGTCGTCAATCGACCGGCCCTGGCGGCTTCACTCGGGCGAATGGAAGCTCAGGCTGTAGTTCACCGCTTTAGGGCCAGGGTCGAGGATGTCCAGCGCGATGTGGATCGGGGTCTGCGGCGGCATTTCGCCGCGGCCTTCGAGATCGCCGCCCAGGTATTCCCCGGGCTTGAAGCGGCGACTGGCGATCAAGTGCCCGTTGAGGTCGGCGAAACGCAGTTCCAGCAGGGGAAAAGGCTGGGAGAAGGGCGCACGGTTGTAGATGATCGCGTCCACCACCAGGGCGCCGCTGAACTCCGGATGGCTGCGCACCACCAGGTTGCTGCTCTTGATCTTGGCGATGTCGACCTTGGACGGCACGTCGCAACCGATGGTCGGGCAGATTTGCAGGAACCAGGGACGGTATTGGTCCTGGCGGGCCAATTCCTCGAAATGGTAGGCAATGTACTGGCCGCCCAGGGCTGCGGCGGCGAGCAGGACCAACAGGCTCCACAGCAAGCGGCGGCCCCAGGGCGAACGGCGTTTGCGCCAGTCCAGTTGCAGGGGATCGTCGTCCAGGTCATGCAGGGCCTCGGCGCGCAGGCCGGGCTCATGGCGTTCGCGCGACTTGCGCAGCGGTGCCGATTGCACGGGCTCGTCGTCGTGGTCGTCGTGGTCGTCGGTGGCCGACAGGCGCTCAAGGTGTTCGTGGGGCTCGTCGTCCGGTTCCAGGCGGAGCAGGGTAACAGGCTCGTCCTCCGGCTCCAGCGGTTCAAGCGCCAGGGACAAGGATGGCTCGGTGCGCGGTGGCCGGGCGGGCTCATGGGGCTCGAATGGCTCCGCGGGGGGCTGGATGAGCGCTTCGGCGCGCTCGGCAGGAGATTCGCTGTACAGGCTATCGGACCAGGGCTCCTGCTCGTTCGAGAGGTGGTCGCGTTGCGCGCTCAGGTTGTCTTCATGGCGTCGGCCGAAGGTATCCGGTGCCCGCTTGTCGCGCCGTTCCAGGCGCGCCAGTTCCTTGTCCAGATCATCGAGGTCCAGCTCGGCGGCGGTCCATTGTTTCTGGCTGATCGCCCGGGGCGGTGCTTCGGCGGCAGGGCTCTTGATCGGCGGCGCCAGGGGCGTGACGGTTTCCTTGGCCGCACGTTGTTCCAGCAACTGCCGCGCGGCATTGAACACTTGCAGGCACGAGCCGCAACGAACCACCCCGCGGGCCACGCTCAATTGAGTATGGCTGACGCGAAAGCTGGTTTGGCAATGCGGGCACTGGGTGACGAAGCTGTCAGTCATGCGGCAATCCGGTCGATACAGGCGGCCATTCTAGCGCCGACGTCCGGTGATGCGCACCCAGCCATCGCGATTGGCGATTGGGTCGAGGTCAAAGTCCGCGGCATAAGCGGCGGCGACTTCTTCGCCCTGCTCGGCGAGGATGCCCGACAGCGCCAGGCGCCCGCCCGGCTTGACCAGGCTCGACAGTTGCGGGGCCAGGGACACCAGCGGGCCGGCGAGGATATTGGCCACGAGCACGTCGGCTTGGACCTGTGGCAAGTCTTGCGGCAGGTACAGCGGGAACAGTGCTTCGGCGATGTTGTTGCGCCCGGCGTTATCACGGGACGCTTCCAGGGCCTGGACGTCGATGTCGGTGCCGACCGCTTCCTTGGCGCCCAGCAGGAGCGCGGCGATGGCCAGGATCCCCGAGCCGCAGCCGAAATCGAGTACATCGCAGCCCTTGAGGTCCTGGCCGTCGAGCCATTCCAGGCAGAGGGCGGTGGTCGGGTGGGTGCCGGTGCCAAACGCCAGGCCCGGGTCCAGCAGCAGGTTCACGGCCTCAGGTTCGGGTGCGGCGTGCCAGCTCGGTACGATCCACAGGCGCTGGCCGAAGCGCATCGGCTGGAAGTTGTCCATCCAGCTGCGTTCCCAGTCCTGGTCTTCGATCACTTCGCTGTGATGCTCGGGCAACGGGCTACCGGTCAGCAGCTCGAGATGGGCCAGCACGCTGGCTGCCTCGGTGCCGCCTTCGAACAGGGCCAGCAGGTGGGTGTGGGACCACAGCGGTGTGGTATTGAGTTCCGGCTCGAAGATCGGCTGGTCTTCGGCGTCCATGAAGGTCACCGATACAGCGCCGACTTCAAGAAACGCGTCTTCGTAGGTTTCGGCTTGTTCCGGGCTGATGGCCAGACGTACTTGCAGCCAAGGCATGGCGGGCACCTTTGGAAAAATCTACAGGGGGCAGCGCAGGGCTGCAAAGGCGCGCAGTGTACGCCAGGTCGTCGTCAAAGTGGATAAGCGAGTCTTGCGCCGCCCTGTTGGTGTTTCGATATATATATGTATGACATGCGGGTGCTGGCGGGCGGATAAGGTGCGGGTCCACACAACAGGGAGGAATGTGATGGACAACACTGCCGAGCGGCAAACTAACGTGAACGGCACGGGGCCGGTATCTTCCCCGCAAGTGGCAACCGCACACACCATCTTGGAGAAATTGTCTCGGTGGCAGTCGGCTATCGACGCACGGCTGCGCAGCCAGATGACCTTGCTGGAGGTGCTGGAAGAGTATGTGTTGGTCGAGCTGCGCAACCACTATTACCACGGCAACATCAATCCGCATTTCATTGGCACCCTGCTCGACACGGTGCTGCAACGCATGATCGATCAGAAACCGCTGGCTAGCGATGAAGAACAGGATGCGCCCTACCGCTGGCCGGATGGGGCTGACCTGGGTTTTCCGGCTGAGCGCCAGGCGGTTATCGTCCAGGCGGTGGAGAGTGTCGCCTCGGGTTTTATTCATCACTACAAGGACTATCTGCGACGTCATTGGCGAATGGTGGAGCGCGACGCCTCGCTTGAAGCGCTGCTCAGGCACAAGCTCGATGAGCACATGACTGCAGTCGACCTGCTTTTCCAGCCTGGTCCGCTGGAGGGCCTGGGGGGCGATGAGTTCAGGGAGAAAATCGAAGCGCTCCAGCACCGCTGGCGGCAGATGAGTCAATTGACCGCATTGGCGACGACGCAGGAGCGCCAAAGCCTTGAGGCCATCGCACGTTTGCAATTGCCTGATTGGTTGCGAGGGCTAAGCGACGCTGATCGTAAAGAGCTGAAGGTTTTTCAGGACCAGACCTCCCAGGCCCAGGCGTTGCTGGACGGACTGCTCGATGGCCTGGGTTCGCGGCAGGCTTTTGCCCGGCACCTGGCCAAGGATTATGTCAGGCGTGCAGGGGACATGGACGTCGAGCCGGACAGCATTCGAGTGCAATTGCAGTGGCGAAGCGTGATGGGGCAGCCGGTGCAGACCCGTAGCCTGAGCGAGTTGCTGGCGGCCGGCCCCATAAGGCCGGACACCGTGTCGGTGTTCCTGGTGGAAAACGGCGCCATGCTGCGTAACCAGCCGCTTTTGCCAGGGTTCATTAGTCAAATGTTGGCGGATGTTGATGCCCCGGCCGGGTACTTGCAGGCACTGGTCGGCCTGTATGGCCGAGGGGATCTGAAAGACGCCATGCTTGATTGGTTCACGGCACGATTGCAGCAAAGTGCGTTCATTGCCCGTTGTGCGGGTCATTTGAAGGTGACCCACCATGAGGCTCTCAAGACTCTGTGGGAGGGCGAAGCTTCGCAGTCCGCCAGCGCTCTGCGGGTTAGCTGTCTGGTGCTTCCAAACACGTTGAAGTGTGCCGATTTGCTCTTGTTCTATCGCGAGGACCTGCAAGGCGACCTGCTGTTGTACGCCCCCGACAAACCGGATGGCCAGGAGTGGATCGAATTGCCCTCGCTTTGGGCCGTGAGCGTGGAGATAGGCGCCTGGACCCGTAGCGAAGCTGGTCGCGAGTACCTGCTGCAGCGGATCTCTCCAAGGGATCGAGGCGTGGCCCGGGAGTATTTTGCCCGCGTGGCAGACAAGCCGGCGACCTGGGATTCGAGCCAGGATCCCAGGGGCGCGGTAGCCGGTTTCAAGGCTTGCCTTGAAGACATCGTTGCAATGGGCCTGAACAACAACCTGGCACAGGTGGAGCTGGACGAATCGCCTCGATGGTACTCCGCCCTGCCGCTGGAGGCCCGGCGAACCATCAGCAGCTTGAGCCAGGAGCTTCTGGTCCATCAGCACGTGTTCAATAAGCAGCTGGAGGGCTACGAAGTCTTCGTGGATTTCGCCAAGCGTATCGTCACGCAAGCGATTGCCCCTTACATGCGCAGCAAGGGTGTGCTGGCGCCGGTCGATCCTGCAACGGTGCTCATCGACTACAACCCAGGGTTGGCGGACGGCAAGACGAAGGTCGCCAGCCTGCTGGATCTCGTCATCCATGGATATGACGACAACTCGGGTATCGACAATCCCAGAAAAGGTGTGCGCTCATCGGTGGGGCAGGACTTGGGACAGGTCCGCAGTGCGGAGCTTGCGTCCTATATCCGGCGGGCCTACGTGGGCGAGCAATATGCACGGGAGGTCCGTGCCAGGTTCCTGGATGCCAGTGCCCCTGAATACACCGCACGGCGCAATGCTTACCGCAGCCTGTTGCTGACCCGGATGGACCGTGACCTGCGTGTCGCAACGGGCAAATCCCAGTTGAGCGCGAACGAGTTCTGGTGGCTTACCCGCCAAGTCACCCTTCTGGGTGAGTCGGTGCCAGTGTCTGGTCCGGTGTATTTGGGGACCGTCGTGCAGCGCGAAGGCGTGATCAGGTTTTCCGTCGGTGGCCATATCGTGATGGGCGTCTACGTCTTCGCCTACTTCGATCCGAAGGGCGCTTATTGGCTGTACACACCGGACGCTCCGGACGGTGTCACGTTTCGCCGATACCAGGACTTTCCCGGGGCGGTCGCCACGCGCCTGCATGACTACGTGCTGCAGCGGGTCGCGCTCGGCGCCCGCGCGGCCGTCAGGCGTTCGTTGGCGGCGCTGGCGGCGGCGAGCATTGGCGTCGACACACTGCGTGAATTCAATCGGGTGAACGATATCCAGGCAGAATTCGACGCCTACATCGAGCGCGCTATCAGCGATGTGGAAGACGTCACCAAGAGTCGCGCCGAGGTGATCAGGCAGCAGGTCATCAAGGGGCTGCTGTTTGCGTCGGCTCCCGTATGCCTGGTTTATCCGCCCTTCGCCTTACTGCTGGATGTTGCCTTTGTTGTCGTCAGCGTCAAGCAGGCCGCCGAGGCACATGGGCAGGGCGACACGGAGGGGGCGTTGGGTCATTGGCTGATGGCCTCCTGGGGCCTATTGTTCGCTGCCTTAGGGGGCGGGACCCTTGCTCCGCTACTGGGGCGAGCGGCCAGAAGCTTGAAGCTTGTCGCGAAGCCCATGTCACTGTCCGAGCAGCGCTTGAGAAGTGTGACGCCGCTGATTGCCAAAGAGACCGGGCCGCTGATCCAGCCCATACGTTTCAAGCCGAAACAGGCGGTCGGCAAAGCGCCTGAGAATCTGGAGCTGGTAACCGGGGAGAGCATCTTCCAGGGCACCTATCGCAGCCCATCCAGCGCATCACAGCCGCACACTACTTATTACATCCGCAGTAAAGGCAAGTACTACCAGGTGAAGGAAGACCCTTACTTCGGTGGTTTGTGCCTGGTGGATGCCAGTCGTCCCGGTGCCTTGTACAACCTGCCCGTCCGCAGGGTGGGGAAGGGCAAGTGGGTACACAACGAGGTCGGGTTGAAAGGGGGCAATGATCAGATGCTTGTCCTCGGACGAGTGAATGATCTGCGGGAGGCGTTTCCCGGTCATGTCTTCCCGGATGTCTCAAGGGGTGCGTTGCAGGGCGAGGCCGTGGTGGCGAGGTTCAGCGAGGTCGCGGCGGATAACTATTTGTTCTCCCTGAACGCGCAGACCTGCGTGATCGCGTCGTTGTATAACCCGACCACCAAGGCAGGGGCCGTTATCCATTTCGATCACAATATCCGCGCACTGATCGAGCGCAGTCTGCGGGACGTGACGCGGCACCTGGGCGCTAACGCAAAGGATATTCGTGCAACCCTGGTGGGTGGCGACTGGCTGACGGGGGCTGACATTGGCGGGCGGGTCAGGTCGGCGATGCGGCGCCAGGGGCTGCGACCCACCTGGGATCATTGGTCGTATTCGTCCTGCTTCGGCAATACCTACGGTGTTTCACTGGATCTGCGCAGTGGCGTCACGACGGTATTCAAGACATCAGCCAGTCAGGTCGAACGCTACTACATACCGGTGCTGGCGCGGGCGAAACAGGGTTCTGATCCGGTGTCGGTGCGGGCTCGTGGGTTCATGACGCGCGTACGTAGCGAACCGCTGGTAGCCAATGCCAGTGGTGCTGTGCTCACCCCACAGGGGCGGCCAGCGACTGCGAAGCAGATCGAAGCCCACGCGTTCCCTACGGTGGCGCTGAGCTGATTCATTTGGCCGCTCTCTTGAAAAGCAGACAAAAAAAGACCCCGGCCAGTGGACCGGGGTCTTTTTTACATCACGTGAAACATCAGTGTTGGTTGCCCAACTTGTGTTCCAGGTAATGGATGTTGACGCCGCCTTTGCAGAAGCCTTCGTCACGGACCAGATCGCGGTGCAGCGGGATGTTGGTCTTGATCCCGTCCACGACGATTTCATCCAGCGCATTGCGCATGCGCGCCATGGCTTCCTCGCGGGTCGCCCCGTAGGTGATCAGCTTGCCGATCAACGAGTCGTAGTTCGGCGGAACCGCATAGCCGCTGTACAGGTGCGAATCGACGCGAACGCCATTGCCGCCCGGGGCATGGAAATGCTTGACCGTGCCTGGGCTTGGCATGAAGGTTTTCGGGTCTTCGGCGTTGATCCGGCATTCCAGCGAGTGACCGCGGATGACCACGTCTTCCTGGGTGAACGACAGCTTGTTGCCAGCGGCGATGCTGAGCATCTCCTTGACGATGTCGATCCCGGTGACCATTTCCGAAACCGGGTGCTCCACCTGAACACGGGTGTTCATTTCGATGAAGTAGAAACGACCGTTCTCGTACAGGAACTCGAAAGTGCCGGCGCCACGGTAGCCGATGTCGATGCAAGCCTTGACGCAGCGTGCCAGGACTTCCTCACGCGCTTTCTCGTCGATGCCCGGTGCCGGCGCTTCTTCGAGAACCTTCTGGTGACGACGTTGCAGCGAGCAATCGCGGTCGCCCAGGTGGATGGCCTGGCCCTGGCCGTCGGACAGCACCTGGACTTCGACGTGACGCGGGTTGGTCAGGAATTTTTCCAGGTAGACCATCGGGTTGCCGAACGCCGCGCCCGCTTCGGAGCGGGTCAGTTTCGCCGAGGAAATCAGGTCTTCTTCCTTGTGCACCACGCGCATGCCGCGACCACCGCCGCCGCCAGCGGCCTTGATGATCACCGGATAACCGACTTCACGACCAATGCGCAAAGCGGTTTCTTCGTCTTCGGGCAGCGGGCCGTCGGAACCCGGAACAGTAGGTACACCGGCGGCAATCATGGCGTGCTTGGCCGAAACCTTGTCGCCCATCAGGCGGATGGTGTCGGCTTTCGGACCAATGAAGGCAAAACCGGAGTTTTCGACCTGTTCGGCGAAGTCGGCGTTTTCCGCCAGGAAACCGTAGCCCGGGTGAATGGCGGTGGCGCCGGTCACTTCGGCAGCGGCGATGATCGCCGGGATGTGCAGGTAAGAGTGCGCAGCCGACGCCGGACCGATGCAGACGGATTCGTCTGCCAGGCCCAGGTGCATCAGTTCTTTGTCGGCCTTGGAGTAAACGGCGACGGTCTTGATGCCCATCTCTTTGCAGGCACGCAGAATCCGCAGGGCAATTTCACCGCGGTTGGCGATCAGTACTTTTTCCAACTTCGCAGGTTTCAACATCGAAAGCTCTCCGCGGTTCAAACGATGGTGAACAGCGGTTGGTCGTACTCAACCGGCTGGCCGTCTTCAACGAGGATGGACTCGATCACACCGCTGGTTTCAGCTTCGATGTGGTTCATCATCTTCATGGCTTCGACGATGCACAGGGTGTCGCCTTTCTTCACGGTCTGGCCGACTTCAACGAAGGACGGCGAGGATGGGGAAGACTTGCGATAGAACGTGCCCACCATTGGCGACCGGGCGACGGTGCCGTTGAGGGTTGGCGCGGCAGGTGCTGCTGGAGCCGCGGCGGCAA
The DNA here is from genome assembly GCF_000585995.1 of Pseudomonas brassicacearum. Taxonomy (NCBI): domain Bacteria; kingdom Pseudomonadati; phylum Pseudomonadota; class Gammaproteobacteria; order Pseudomonadales; family Pseudomonadaceae; genus Pseudomonas; species Pseudomonas brassicacearum. The sequence goes on from NZ_CP007410.1 coordinate 745,460, forward strand.
CGGGCGCTGCTGCCGGAGCAGGTGCGGCGGCCGGAGCGTGCATCGGCGCCGGTGCGTAGAACTGCTGGGCCGGGGTCTTGCTGTGGCGGCTGATGCGTACGGACTCTTCGCCTTCCTTGATCTCGAGCTCGTCGATGCCGGACTCTTCCAGCAATTCGATCAGTTTCTTAACTTTACGGATATCCATGAATCATCAACTCCCAAGGGTCGGTCAGGGGCGTTTAACGCTTGTTGTTCAAGCTGTTGCCTGTTTTTCAAGCTGTTCCAGGGCGGCCTCCAGGGCCAGTCGGTAACCGCTGGCGCCAAGGCCGCAGATCACTCCCACCGCTACATCGGAGAAGTAAGAGTGATGGCGGAAAGGTTCGCGTTTGTGCACGTTGGACAAATGCACTTCGATGAATGGGATGCTCACCGCCAGCAGCGCGTCACGTAATGCGACACTTGTGTGCGTAAAAGCTGCGGGATTGATCAAAATGAAGTCCACGCCTTCGCCACGCGCGGCATGGATGCGGTCGATCAATTCATATTCGGCGTTGCTTTGCAGGTAGAGCAAATGATGGCCAGCGGTGCGGGCCCGTTGTTCCAGGTCCTGGTTGATCTGGGCCAGGGTCACGGCCCCGTAGACGCCCGGTTCACGGGTGCCCAGCAGGTTCAGGTTGGGTCCGTGCAGGACCAATAGGGTCGCCATCTGCTGTTCCTTGTTATCTGTGAGCAGGTGTCAGAACCCGGCGACTATGCCGCAAAGCCTTTATGACTGTCCAGTTCTCTGCAATAGCCAGCACGATGACCGATGTTTGCGCGAAATTTGTGACCCAGGTCTCTGATCCAGTCATACGGTTGGAAATCGCACCCTTGTGGGAGCATCAATTCCAGGGTCCCCCTCGAATCAATGTGGGAGCGAGCTTGCTCGCGATGACGCCGGCACGTCCGACATCGATGCAAGCTGACCCACCGCTATCGCGAGCAAGCTCGCTCCCACAGGGGATCTGAGGTGAGCATCAATTCCAGGGTTCCCTCGAATCAATGTGGGAGCGAGCTTGCTCGCGATGACGGCGGCACATCCAGCATCGATGCAAGCTGACCCACCGCTATCGCGAGCAAGCTCGCTCCCACAGGGGATCTGAGGTGAGCATCAATTCCAGGATTCCCTCGAATCAATGTGGGAGCGAGCTTGCTCGCGATGACGCCGGCACGTCCGACATCGATGCAAGCTGACCCGCCGCTATCGCGAGCAAGCTCGCTCCCACAGTGTTCATGCAGCCTGTGGCGCTAAACCCGAAATGCCTGCACGGCCGTGTGTAAACGTCCGCCCAGCACCAGGAGATTGTCGCCCTGTTCCCGCCCCTGTCCGATGCGCAGCAGGTTGTCCCCACCGAGTTGGTGAATCCGCTCGCTGTGATCGCGGATTTCGCTGACGGCGCCGCTTTGTTGGGCGGTGACATCGGCGATGCGCACTGCGGTGTCGGAGATGGTCTGGATGGCCCCGACGATTTTATCCAGCGCGCCGTCAGCCGCTTGCGCCTGGCTGGCGGTGGCTTCGGCGTGTTCGACCTGGGCGCGCATGCCGTCCACCGACTGGCGCGCGGCCAGTTGCAGGCGGGCGATCAGCGCCTGGATTTCGGCCGTGGCCCCTGCCGTGCGTTGGGCCAGTGACCGAACTTCCTCCGCCACCACCGCAAACCCCCGGCCCATCTCCCCGGCGCGGGCCGCTTCGATAGCGGCGTTGAGGGCCAGTAGGTTGGTCTGGTCGGCAATCGAGCGAATCACCGTCAGCACACCGCCGATGGTGGCCGATTCCTCGGCTAGCTGTTCGATCATTTGCGCGTTTCCCTGCACTTCGCCCACCAGCGCGTGCAGACCCGTGAGGCTCAGGCCGATGACTTTCTGCCCATGCTCCACGGCGTGCCCGGCGCTACGGCTGGCGTCTGCGGCCTGGCTGGCATCGCCGGCCACCTGCTGGATCGTCGCTTCCAGTTCACTGAGGGAATCACGGATCAGCGCCGTGTCACCGGCCTGATGCTCGGCGCCGCTGTGCAGTTCGCCACTCAGCTCGGCCAGGGCCCGGCTGCTGCCGGCGACCTGCTCGGCGTTCACGCGGATGGTGCCCACCAAGTCCACCAGATAAGCTCGCAGGCGATTGAGCGAGGCTTCGATGTCTTGCAGTTCGCGGTTGCTGGCACCCACGCGGATGTCACGGCTGAAGTCCCCTTCGGCCCAGGTCGACAGGGCCGGTGCCAGGTGCGTCAAGGTCCGCGCCAAGCGTCGCTGCAAGGTGTCGATGAGCAGGGCGATCAGCAGGATCAGGCCAATCATCACGCCCTGGATCAAGCGCACCTCTCCCTGGATCTGCCCATGTTGGGCGCGAACCGCAGGCTCCATGGCATCGATTGCCTGTTGCACCTCGGCGGTTTTCAGGTGCGTAGCATTGCTCAATTCAGTGCGTTTCTGGATCAGTTCGCGGGTCCGTCCCAGTTCCGCAGGGTAGCGACCGAGCAGGCTGTTGAGCTCACGCTTGAGGGCGATGCCAGCGTCTTCGGCGGCGGTTTTTTCCTCGGTTTGCAAACCCATCAGCGCGGCAAAGTCATCGCTGCCGGATTCGCTGTTGGCCGTGACACCGAGTAGCGGCAGGCCGTCCAGGCGTTCGGCTTGCGCACGGATACTGGCCACCTCTCGCTCGACATCGGCGGCCAATTCGCTGCGGCCACTGCTGACCAGTTTGTCCCGCGCAAGGGACAATCGACCCAGATGCTGCGATGCGGCGAACAACGGTGGCAGGTAGGCCGGGGCGCCATTGGCGTATTGGGCCAGTTGATCGAGGCTGGCGCTCAGTTCACGTTCGGCCTGCAACAGCAAGGCCTGTGGATCGCCCGCCAGTTTGCCGGCAGCCAGCAGATCGGTCTTGCTGAAGCCGTCGAGGTTCGACAGGCTCGGGCGCAGGGTTTTGGCCAGTTCCGGCGGGAACTGATCCAGATCTTTTTGCAGGGTTTCCAACGCCTGGGTGGCGGCGCTCAAGCGCAGGGCATCGCCGCTGGCCAGATAGTCTTCGATGTTGCGCGCCACGTCGCCCTGGAATTGTCGCGACAGGCCCAGGTAGCGCTCCATCAGCAGATAGGGGCGCTCCAGGGCGATTTGCGACCACCACAACGTGGCGCCGAGGCCAAGGCACACGGCAACTAAAAGAAGGGTATTGAGATTGGTCAGCAGCTTCAGGCGCATCAAGTGTCTACCGGGGGCAGAATCGTAAGTGCCTGAAGTTATTGCGTTTGAGTTACAGGTTTATGACCGAATCGGTCGATTCCGATGAAAAGGTGGCACTTTGCTTTGATTGCCGGGCGCCCTGCACCCGATTGCGTCCGGCGTGCTTGGCGCGGTACAGCGCTTCGTCCGCCTGACTGGCCATCATCAGGCTGTCGCAGTCATCGCTCATCTCCACCACGCCGGCGCTGAAGGTGCACCACAGATCATGGGGCTGGGCCGGGTAGTGAATCTCGGCAAAGCGTTGGCGGATTTCATCCAGCACCTTGTAGGCGGCATCGATGTCGGTATCGGGCATGACGATGGCGAACTCTTCACCGCCGTAGCGGCCGATGAAGTCGGTCTTGCGCAGGCGCTGCTTGAGAAACAGCGCGAGGCTCTTGATCACCCGGTCGCCCATGGGGTGGCCATGGCTGTCATTGACCCGCTTGAAATGGTCGATGTCGAGCATGGCAAAGCTCAGGGGCTTGCCTTCGCGGCGGGCGCGGAAGCTGCAATCTTCGAGCAGTTGCAGGATATGGGTGTGGTTATAGAGCCCAGTGAGACTGTCACGCACCATTCGCGCCTTGAGGTTGCGGGCCCGGGCGGCGCGGTTGCGCACCGTGGTGATCAGGTGCCGGGGCTTGATCGGTTTGGTCAGGAAGTCATCGCCGCCTTCGCTCATGGCGTCGAGTTGCTTGTCCAGGTCGTCTTCGGCGGACAGGTAAATGATCGGCACACTGACGTAGCGGTCATTGTGGCGGATCACCTTCGCCAGTTCCGTGCCGGTGCAGGCCGGCATGTACATGTCGAGGATGATCAGGTCGGGCTGGAAATCCGCCAGCTCGGCCATGGCCTGGATCGGCTCGATCAACGTGCGGGTGACGATGCCGGCGCTGTTGAGCAGGCGTTCGGTGTGCAAGGCCTGGGCGCGAGAGTCGTCGATGATCAGCACTTTGTAGGGTTCGTATTGGGCGACGCAGGTCAACACTTCGATCTTTTCCAGCAGGCTCGAGGCTTCGAGGGTGCCGGTGAGGAACTCCTGGCCACCGGCGCGCACGGCCGCCAGGCGTGTCGGGGTGTCGGTTTCCAGCAGGCTGAAGAACAGCAGCGGCAGCGGCTGCTCCAGGCCTTCCTGGGCTTCGGCTGCCAGCTTCAGGCCGATGCCGGGGCCGCTGAAGTCCACGTCCATGACAATCGCCGCCGGCAAGCGCTCGACCATCGAGGCGCGAAACGCCGCGACACTGTCCAGGGCCAGGGCGCTGAGGCCGAAGAACTCCAACTGTTTGGCCAGGCGCTCGGCGCGGTCATGGTCTTGCAGCATCACGTAGATGGGCTTGCGCAGCGGTGGCAGGAAGGTTTGTTCGAGTTGGTCGCCATGGCGCAGGCCGGTGCGGGACAGGCGCTGCATCAGGCGATTGATTTCGGTGATCAGGTGACTGCTCAGGCGCCCGCGATTGGCGTCTACCGCTTGCAGCGACTGGCTGATGCCCTGGGCAAGCTGGGAGTGCTCAGGCTGTTCGAAGCGCTCGGCAAAGCGCAGCAGGCGCAGATTGGCTTCGCTAAGCTCGGACAGATCGGTGCTCGACCATTCCGAGCGTTGCAGGCGCTGCCAGATCTCCAGGATCTGACGAGCCTGATGAATTACCCGCTGGGCAAAGTGGTGCTTGAGGCGCTCACGGCTGGGGTCTTCTGGCTCGGTCATATCCTGACTACTAGTTAGGGTGCATGCTGAGGTCGACTGGTGGCTCTATGCTAGCACCTCTTTCCCTCGGCCATATATGTCATACGTCAATATTATGTCTAGCTGCGAAATTCAGTTTGTGACCGGTTAGTCTCGTAGGCCGATGGCAACGCTTCCTTTATAGTGGCAGATCGATTGCCCTGTCGTGGCCGGCATGATTCGCGCCGCATTATCGCGTTTCAAATCAGGCACGATGGCGTAGGGTTGTGGTCGAACCGTGAACTCAAGTGATTGAAGGGACATCGCCATGCTGGACTGGAAAAACCGCGCGGGCAGCGCGCCTGAACGTGCCGCCGAACCGAAATCGGCCACCCGCAGCTACCTGGGTGGGCTGTTTTTCAGCCGGGCACTGGCCTCGCTGATCGGCCTGTACCTGCTGGTGGCCGTCGCCGTCGGCTGGTATTGGAGCCAGGAACCCGCCCTGTTCCCCGTGCAGCAAAATGCCCAGGCGGCAGCCGAGAAGGACGGTCGGCAAATGGTGGTGGGCTACACCACCGTCGAGACCCTCAAGACCGTGGCCGGGACGCTGCTGACCAAACCCGGCGGCTACATTTCCAATGATCGCTTCCCGCCAGGCCTGTGGATGGACAACATGCCGAGCTGGGAATACGGTGTGCTGGTGCAGGTCCGCGACCTGAGCCGCGCCTTGCGCAAGGACTTCGCCCGCTCCCAGTCCCAGTCCGCCGAGGACGCCGACCTGGCCAAGGCCGAGCCGCGTTTCAACTTTGATAACCGCAGTTGGGTGCTGCCCTCCAGTGAGTCGGAATACCAGGAAGGCATCAATTCCCTGAGCCGTTATCAGGCCCGGTTGTCCGACCCGACCCAGAAAAACGCCTTGTTCTACGCGCGCGCCGACAACCTGAACAACTGGTTGGGCGATGTCGGCACCCGCCTGGGTTCGCTGTCCCAGCGCCTGTCGGCCAGTGTCGGCCGGGTCAAGCTCAACACTTCGCTGAAAACCGAAGTCCCGGCCCCAGGCCAGGTGCCGCAGGTGGATGAAGAGGTGGTCGAGACCCCGTGGTTGCAGATCGACAACGTGTTCTATGAAGCCCGCGGCCAGGCCTGGGCACTGTCGCACTTGCTGCGCGCCATCGAGGTGGACTTCGCCGATGTGCTGGCGAAAAAGAACGCCACAGTCAGCGTGCGGCAGATCATTCGGGAGCTGGAAGCCTCCCAGGAGCCGGTCTGGAGCCCGATGATCCTCAATGGCAGCGGCTTCGGTGTATTGGCGAACCACTCGCTGGTGATGGCCAACTACATCTCCCGCGCCAACGCGGCGGTGATCGACTTGCGGCAATTGCTGAACCAGGGCTGATCCATGAGCGAAAGCCCACGGGAGGTCGCCCACCGGGTGGCCTCGGATGCCGAGCTGATCGCTTGGGTCGACGAGCACGACAACCTGCTCGGCAGCCTGGTGCGTGCCGATCTGCGTGAGCGTGGCCTGATCGGACGCGGCACCTACATCATGCTGTTCAACTCCGCCGGTGAGCTGTGCGTGCATCGGCGTACCCTGAGCAAGGCGATCTACCCGGGGTTCTGGGACGTGGCGGCGGGCGGCATGGTGCAGGCGGACGAGACCTACGCCGAATCCGCCGCCCGTGAGCTGGCCGAGGAACTGGGTGTGAGCGGCGTCGAACTGACGGCCCACGACCATTTTTATTTCGAAGACCCCGGCAGTCGCCTGTGGTGCTCGGCCTTTTCGGCCGTGTGGGACGGCCCGCTGATCCTGCAACCCGAAGAAGTCCTCGAGGCGCGTTTCCTGCCGGTCGAACAGGTGCTCGATGAAATCCAGCGCAAGCCTTACTGCCCGGACTCTCTGGCGGCGCTTGAGCGCTATTTGCGCAGCCATGGCGATGGCGTCGCAAAGAAGCTATAAATTGGCGCCGATTGGCCCTTAGCAAGTTGGCTTTTTGCCGTTACACTGCGCGACTTTTCAAGCTGAACCGGCGTCTGCGGTCCAGTAGCGCTGCCCCTGCCTGAGTGGGGCTTCGCGGTCGGGGCCTGTGCTCCTCGACCAGTCTTCGTCCTCCCAAGAGGATTGCCGGTGGCCAAAAAAGCCGCATCCTTCGCCGCCCTGGGCGGCCTGGTATTTTCTACCGACGCCGGTCGTCATTGCCCTGATTGCCGTCAACCGGTGGATGCCTGCATCTGCAAACAGACCGCCATCCCCGAAGGTGACGGCATCGCTCGCGTGCGCCGTGAAAGCAAAGGCCGTGGCGGCAAGACGGTGACCACGATCACCGGCGTGCCGTTGGCCGAAGACGCGCTCAAGGAACTGGCCACCACGTTGAAGAAACGCTGTGGCACGGGTGGTGCGTTGAAAGACGGCATCATCGAGATCCAGGGCGATCACGTCGAGCTGTTGCTGGCGGAACTGACCAAACACGGTTTCAAGGCAAAGAAATCCGGCGGCTAGCAGCCTCTGTGAAAACCACCCTCGGCTTGATCCGAACCCAGCGTTCGAGGTCGCCCACATGGTTTTCACAGAGCCTGTTCTGAACGGGTTTCTAAACTCAGCGCTGCGAGCAGGGTCTACCCTGCTGACAGACAATTCGTCATTTTCACTCTTTAGACTGCGCCAGCCTCCGACCGGATGGTGCATTTTGACTTCTTTATAGGGGACTTCGATGTCCGTACGACGCACACGCAAAGACGATGGCAGCCAATGGACAGTTGCGGACAGCCGCAGTGTTTACGGGATTCGCCATTGGGGGGCCGGGTATTTCGCGATCAATGACGCCGGTCGCGTCGAAGTTCGTCCGAACGGCCCCGACAGCTCGCCCATCGACCTGTTCGAGCAAGTCGACCAGTTGCGCCAGAGCGGCCTGTCGCTGCCCCTGTTGGTGCGCTTCCCCGACATCCTGCAAGACCGTGTGCGTCAGCTCACTGGCGCGTTCGACAGCAACATCGCGCGCCTGGAATACCAGAGCCAGTACACCGCGCTCTATCCGATCAAGGTTAACCAGCAGGAAGCGGTGATCGAAAACATCATCGCCACCCAGAACGTCTCCATCGGCCTGGAAGCCGGTTCCAAACCTGAACTGTTGGCCGTGTTGGCCCTGGCGCCGAAGGGCGGGACCATCGTCTGCAACGGTTACAAGGACCGCGAGTTCATCCGTCTGGCGCTGATGGGCCAGAAGCTGGGTCACAACGTGTTCATCGTGATCGAGAAAGAGTCCGAAGTCGGCCTGGTGATCGAAGAGGCCGCCGCCCTGAAGGTCAAGCCACAGGTGGGCCTGCGGGTGCGCCTGTCGTCCCTGGCCTCGAGCAAGTGGGCCGATACCGGTGGCGAGAAGTCCAAGTTCGGTTTGTCGGCCGCTCAGCTGCTGTCGGTGGTCGAGCGTTTCCGCGCCGCCGGCCTGGACCAGGGCATCCGCCTGCTGCACTTCCACATGGGCTCGCAGATCGCCAACCTGGCGGACTACCAGCACGGCTTCAAGGAGGCGATCCGTTACTACGGTGAACTGCGCAACCTCGGCCTGCCGGTGGATCACATCGACGTCGGTGGTGGCCTGGGTGTGGACTACGACGGTACGCACTCGCGCAATGCCAGTTCGATCAACTACGACATGGACGATTACGCCGGTGTCGTGGTCGGCATGCTCAAGGAGTTCTGCGACGCCCAGAGCCTGCCACATCCGCACATCTTCTCCGAAAGCGGCCGCTCCCTGACCGCCCACCACGCGATGCTGGTGGTGCAGGTGACCGACGTCGAGAAACACCACGACGACGTGCCGGTGATCGACAACAAGCAGGAACTGCCGGAAACCGTGCAATGGCTGGTTGACCTGCTGGGCCCGACCGATATCGAGATGGTCACCGAGACCTACTGGCGCGCCACGCACTACATGAGCGACGTGGCCTCCCAGTATGCCGATGGCAAGCTGACCCTGGCGGAGAAAGCCTTGGCCGAGCAGTGCTATTTCGCCGTGTGCCGGCGCCTGCACAACTCGTTGAAGGCCCGCCAGCGTTCCCATCGCCAGGTGCTCGATGAGCTCAACGACAAGCTCGCCGATAAGTACATCTGCAACTTCTCGGTATTCCAGAGCCTGCCGGACACCTGGGCCATCGGCCAGGTGCTGCCGATCCTCCCGTTGCATCGCCTGGACGAAGAGCCGCTGCGCCGTGCCGTGCTGCAAGACCTGACCTGTGACTCCGACGGCAAGATCAAGCAATACGTCGATGAGCAGAGCATCGAGACCAGCCTGCCGGTCCATTCCCTCAATCCAGGCGAAGACTACCTACTGGGCATCTTCCTGGTGGGCGCCTACCAGGAAATCCTCGGCGACATGCACAACCTGTTCGGCGACACCGACTCGGTGAACATCTACCAGAACGCCGACGGCAGCGTGTACCACGCCGGTATCGAAACCCACGACACCATCGAAGACATGCTGCGCTACGTGCACCTGTCGCCGGAGGAGTTGATGACGCATTACCGCGACAAGTGCGCCAGCGCCCGCATCAGCGCCGCCGAGCGTACCCAGTTCCTGGATGCGTTGCGCCTGGGGCTGACTCGCTCGTCCTACCTGTCTTCCTGAGGGAAAGACCCACAAGATTACAGCCTCAGCCTTTTCGGCTGATTAACACCGCCCTCCAGGGCTGTCAGAAACTACACCGCATGTTGCGGGATTTTTCGGACAGTTCTGGAGGGCGTTTTTATTTGTGCCGCCGTTATTTCCGAACCTTGGTGCATTTAACCGGCGATGTCCTTATTTCGTGTAGTCCCTTTCCTAACTTGTACTTGGGCCCTCTACTCGGCCATGGCTCTCAGCGAGAATCCCCGGCCGCCCCTCCTGTAGAGAAACGCCGATGTCCGATCCAGCCTGCGAGCCAGTCTTTCATCTGGAGATAGCCGGTCTGCCCGAACCCTTTGTCGTCGTGGCCTTCACGGGTAGCGAAGCCATCAGCGAGCCCTTCGTTTATGAAGTGGAGCTGTTGAACAGCGACCCGACCCTGGACTTGGCGGGCCTGCTGTACCGCAGCGTCTGGTTGAGTTTCGGGGCGCCGGGCCGGGGCGTGCATGGGCAGCTTCATGAGCTGGTCCAGCACCGTCATGGCGGCGGTTGTCGGGTGCGTATCGGGCCGACGCTGGCTTGCCTGGCACAGCGGTTCAATCAACGGGTATTCAGTGCCCGTTCGGTGCCACAGATTCTCCGCCAGGTGCTCAAGGCCCATGGCATCAGCGGGCGCGGCCTGTGCCTGGACTTGAGCGGTGATTATCCGCTGCGGGATTTCTGCACCCAATATCGGGAGTCGGACCTGCAGTTTCTTCAGCGCGTGTGCGCCGAGGCGGGTATTCATTTCCATTTCGAGCACGCCCGGGATGGGCATTGCCTGGTGTTCGCGGACAGTGCGGGCAGTTTTCCCTCCATTGGCGAGGCGATTCATGCGGGCGACAGGCAGGCCACTGCGGTGCGGACCTTCAGCGTGCAGACCGATGTGTTGGGGGAGCAGATTGCCCAGGGCCGCAGCCATCTGATGCACTTGCATTCTGGTCGGGTGCTATCGCTGACGGCCCATCCTTTTGAAGGCTGGAATCAGCGCTGGCTGTTGACGAAGGTCGAGCATCGCGCGCAGGCGGGCGGGTATGACAATCATTTCAAGGCCATCCCCTGGGGCGTTCCGTTCACGGCGTCCCGGGTTCCCGCCAAGCCGCGCATGGTCAGCCGGCAACGCGGCTGGGTGGTGGAAGTGGATGAGCCGACGGTGCAAAGGGCGGGTCGAGTGGCGGTGCAGTTCGACTGGGTTTATCAGGGGGAGGGGGCCAGCCCCAGTCATTGTTGGTTGCCATTGGCGCCGGAGCTGGCCGTCGATGGGGCGGGGGGTGGCTTGCGTGACGGTACCGAGGTGTTGGTGAGTTTTATCGAAGGAGACCCGGATCGGCCGTTGATCAGTGCATTCCTCGACGGGCCCGCCGCCTCGGACTTGATGGATGAGCCCTGCGCAAGCGCGAGCGCGCACGACGCGCTCTGGTCGTCCACACCTGACCCGGTCCTGATGTCGGCGATCCTGAATGCCGAGCCGCTGGTGTTGTTGTGCCTGCTGCCCGGTGGCGGGAGCTTCAGCCCCTGCGCTCAGCCGGTGTGCACTTGCCGCCTGCTCACGCGGCGTGGCCTGGGCGTTGCTCCATGAGCGCTGCCGCCCTGTCTGGGCCATCGTCGCATTGGCTGCTGCTCGACGTACCGGGCGCACCCGAGGCGACGCGGCTTGTGCAAGAGCAATTCACCGAGGTCCGGCGGTTTGTCTTGTTCGAAGACACCGAATTGCACGGGCTTCGGGAGCACAGTCCGCTGCTGATGGACCTGCGGCAATCGCCCGCGCTGGCCAGCCTCTGTCATCTGGATGCGCGTTCCTGGCCGGGGTTGTTAGTGGTCAGCCCGGCGCCAGCCGCGCAACTGCTGGCGCATCTGCGTCGCATGCTCACCGTAACGTTGGGCCTGCACCACAAGGCCTTGCTGAGCTATTACAACCCGCACACCGCCAGCTATTTCTTCGACGGCTGCGACCCTCAGGAACTCAGTTGCTGGCTGGGTCCGATCAGCCTGTTGCGCTGGTTCGGAGGCACTTGGGCCGACCGGGCGATCGGCAGCCAGGGTTGGCAACAACTGGCCAATCCCGGCTTGCCGGTGACGGCGCTGGAGAAAGAGCACGGCCTCAGCGACCGGCAACAAAGCCAGTTGCAGCGGTGCGTGCTGGAGCATCATGCCTGGCAATGGTCTCGTTCCATCGGGCGGGATTACCGCTTGCTCTGGGCCGACTTGCAGCAGGGGCTGGCGCTGGGGTTTACCGAGCGACCGGTGCTCGACGACTGGTTGTGGTTGCGCCTGCAATACCCCAACGCCCGGCCAGTATCGGGGCTGATGGGCGATTCGCAGCGTGAGCGGCTCGATCATCTGCGCAAGCTGTGGCAAGACCACCCGGATTGAAACGTTATAGGGCGTGGGCGCCGAGCCAGCCGTCGCGTCGCTGCAAGTGCCAGGCGATAGCACCGAGGGTCAGGCTGCGCAAGGCCATGAACAGCAAAAACGTGATCCACAACCCGTGGTTACCCAACCCTTGCAGCGACCAGGCGACAGGCAACGTCAACACCAGGGTCAGCAACATGCCGTTGCGCATTTCCCGGGCGCGGGTGGCGCCAATGAACAGGCCATCGAGCAGATAGCTCCAGACCGCAATCAGCGGCAGGGTCGCCAGGTACGGCAGGTAGCGATAAGCCGTGTCGCGCACGTCGGGGATGTTGGTTTGCATCGCGATGAACCAGTGGCCGGCGAGCAGAAACAGCAGCGCAAAGCCGACGCTGGCGATCAGTGACCAACCACCGGCCACCACCAGCGAGCGGCGCAGGGCCAGCCGGTCGCGGGCGCCGATGGCATGACCACACAGCGCTTCGACGGCATGGGCCAAGCCATCCAGGGCGTGGGCGGTCAGCAGCAGGCCATTGAGCAGCAGGGCATTGGCGGCCACGGTCGCATCCCCCAGGCGTGCGCCCTGCACCGTGATCAGGAAAAATACCGCTTGCAGCACCAGGCTGCGGATGAAGATGTCACGGTTCACCGCCAGTAGCGGACGCCAGCTCTGCCACAACCCCAGGGCGGCCCAGGCAATCTGTCCCGGCCAGGCGCGGAGTGTCTGGCGAGTCAGGGCCAGGCCGACCAGCGCCCCCGTCCACTCGGCGATCACCGACGCCCGGGCCGAACCGGTCACGCCCCAGTCCAGGCCAATCACGAACCACAGGTTGAGGGCGATGTTGACCAGGTTGGTCACCAACAGGATTGCCAACGGCGCCCGGGCATTCTGGGCACCGAGGAACCAGCCCACCAGCGCATAACTGGCCAGCGCCGCCGGCAGGCCGAACAGCCGGGTGTGAAAGAAGTCCTGGGTCAACTGGTTGAGCTCGGCGGACGGCTGCATGAAGTGCAAAGCCACACCACTCAACGGCACGCCGACGGCACCCAGCAGCACCGCCAAGCCCATCGCCAGCAGCAAGCCTTGCAACAACACCTGGCGCAACGCCGCTCCATCTCCACGCCCGGCGGCTTGGGCCGCGAACCCGGTGGAACCCATGCGCAAGAAACCCATGGCCCACGCCAACACCGTATACAAACTCGCCCCGACCGCCACCGCGCCCAACTGATGGGCATGGGGCAAATGGCCGATGACGGTGCTGTCCACCAACGCCACCAGCGGCACGGAAATATTCGAAAGAATCATCGGCGCAGCCAACGCCCAGACCCGGCGATGGGTGAGGCGGTCGCGCCAGTCGGTGATCAGGTTGGACATGCGGGCTCCTTGATGGAGCGCGATTGTAGCGGGTTCTCACCTGATCGTTCCCTGCGGAACTTGGATTCATTGTGGCGAGGGGATTTATCCCCGCTGGGCTGCGCAGCAGCCCCTTGAAGGTTGGATTCAATGAATCTGACACACTGCAGTGTCTGGTTTTGGGGCTGCTTCGCAGCCCAGCGGGGATAAATCCCCTCGCCACAAGGTTGTGTTCGGCTTGGGATCGCTGGGTGCTTTAGTGAATGATCCAACTCAGCAACCACAACCCCAGCACCAACCAGATGATCCCCATGACGATCGATGCCCGCATGAACGCGCGGATCGCTGAGTACAGCAACATCAGCCCGAGGATCAACGCGAGGATGCTGATGATCGAGGCGTCCATGCCCAGGGTGCGCGACAGGCCATCGACGAAGTTGCCGCCGGCATTGGCCAGGGTGTTGAACAGGCCGCTGAGCAGGTCGACGATGAAACGGATCACCGAACCGAGTGCCTGGCCGAGCCATTCGAAAAAGCTTTCTACCTGCATATGTGCATCCTGATGGGAGGGAATCTACGTTGAGCCGTTGGCTCCTGATTGTAGGAGCTATGGCGGCCGAGATCGTTCGATTATGGGGCAAACCGCCGCTTCGTATCGAGACTCTTGCCTTCCCCCGTTATCCCCCGGAAGCTATGCGCATTCAGGAGAGCCCGATGAACCTTGTTGAACTGACCGAACGCCTGCACGCCATTCGTGACCGTAACGACTGGCGTCAATTCCACAGCCCGAAAAACCTCGCCATGGCCGCCAGTGTGGAGATGGCTGAGCTGGTGGAGATTTTCCAGTGGCTGACCGAGGACCAGTCGCGCCAGCTGCCGGCGGACAAATTGGCTCACGCCGGGCAGGAGGTCGGTGACATCGTCTTGTACCTGCTGCTGTTGTGCAGCGAGCTGGGGCTGGACATGGACGCTGTGGTGCGCAGCAAGTTGGCGGACAGTGAGCGGCGGTTCGGCCAATGAGCGACCGTCATTTCGATCAGCTCGCCACCCGGTTTGCCGAAAAAATCTACGGAGGGGCCAAGGGCGCGATCCGCCTGGCGGTGCTCCAGGCCGATCTGCTGGAAAGCTTGCCGCAGCGGCCATTACGCGTGCTAGATATCGGCGCCGGCCTGGGTCACATGTCGTTGTGGCTGGCCGAGCGCGGTCACCAGGTGACCTTGGCCGAGCCGGCCGAGCCCATGCTCGAAGGCGCCCGCCAGCGTTTCGCCGATGCCGGACAGAGCGCCACGTTCATCCAGGCGCCGTGGCAGGCGCTGCTCGGCCAGCTCACTGAACCGTACGACCTGGTGCTGTGTCACGCGGTGCTGGAATGGCTGGCCGAGCCCCATGCGATCCTGCCAGTGCTGCATCAACTCACGGTCCCCGGTGGCTGGTTGTCCCTGGCGTTCTACAATCGCGACGCGCTGGTCTATCGCAACCTGCTCAAGGGGCATTTCCGTAAGTTGCGCAAAAACGACATGGCCGGTGAAAAACAGAGCCTGACGCCGCAACAACCCCTTGATCCACGGGAATTGGCGGCGCAACTTGAAGGCGTGTGGCAGGTCGAAAGCCAAAGTGGCGTGCGGGTTTTCCATGACTACATGCCGGTGGAGTTCCAGGCTCGCGTAGAGCTTGCGCAGTTACTGGAAATGGAACTGGCCCACCGTCGCCATCCGGCGTTTGCCGGGTTGGGACGTTATCTGCACTGGATCTGCCGTCCAGTGTGACCGGAGAGCGAAATGAAAGGTCGTTCAGGGTTGTTGATGCTGTGCCTGGGACTGGCGGCTTGCCAGGGCAGCAACCCATATGTCGCCACTTCCAATCCGCTGCCACCGGCGCCACCCGAAGCCGCCACGGTGTTCGACCGTAGCGCCTACCCCGCACCGCCCCGTGACTACGGGCGCTATCGCAGTTGGGCCTGGCTCAACGGGCAACTGCCACCGGGCACTGCCTGGGCGGACTCGGCCCAGGTGGCCGAGGCGGTGAGCAACGCCTTGGATCAGCGTGGCCTGCGCCCGCTGCATGACAACCGGCCGGCCGACCTGTTCGTCAGCGCCGATTTACGCTTGGAGACCCGCGTGCGTCAGGTTCGCGATGACTACGATACGGGTTACTACGGCGGCTATAACCGTTATGACCGTTACGGGCCTGGCTATGGGGCGTATCACACGGTGCCGATGGTGCGCACGTATCAGGAGCAGGTCGTGGTGGTTCGGGTGAATTTGTTCGATGCGCGCAATGGTCAGCCGGTGTGGAGCGCCAGTGCCGAGACCGGCCAGCGTGGCAGTCAGAGCGAGCGCACCGACGCCATTCGCGAAGCGGTGGAAAAAGCCATGTCGGCTTATCCGCCAAGTTGATTACGCAACGGAGAAAAACCATGTTTCGCCGTCTTGCTCTACTGGCCTTTGCCCTGCTGCTCAGCGCCTGCGCCTCCACCCAGGTCAACCATGACTTCGACCCCAGCCGTGATTTTGCGGCGTATCGCAGTTGGAGCTGGAAAGAACCGGCGCTGCAATATCGCCCCGATGATCCGCGGATCAAGAGCGACCTGACGGAACAGCGGATCCGTCAGGCCGTCGCCGATCAACTCGACCAACGCGGCCTGCGCCAGGCGCCGGCGGGCGGGCGAGGGGATGTGCAGGTCCAGGCTTATTTGATCGTCGAGGATCGTCAACAACAGGTCACGACTAATTACGGTGGCGGTTGGGGCGGCCCTTGGAACGGCTATTGGGGCGGCCCGATGTACAACGAAACCCGCAATATCAGCTACAAAGTCGCCACGGTGCAGATCGACTTGCTCGATGGCAAGGACGGGAAGCTGGTGTGGCGTGGCAGTGACGAGCGAATGCTCAGCAACTCGCCCAATCCGACTGACCGTAGCATGGCCGTGCGTGAGACGGTGGGGCGGATCCTGACCAACTACCCGCCCCGCTAGCCCTAGCCGAGAACAAATGTGGGAGCGAGCTTGCTCGCGATGACGGCGATACATCCAACATCAATGCAAACTGACCCATCGCTTTCGCGAGCAAGCTCGCTCCCACAGGGATAAACCCTGTCATCGTTCAGGCCACCGGCCCCCAGCTCCCCACCATATGCTCCAGATCCCCGGCTCCCAACAACCGCAGCTCTCCACTGGACCCCGCCGCACTGGCCAGCAGGGTCACCTCACTGGGCAGGCGCACTGGCTTCTTGAAGGTCACCTCGATCTCGAGGTTGGCCTCGGGCAGATGGTCGTCCAGCGCCGCCAGGGTTCTGGCCTTGTTCCACAGGCCGTGGGCGATGGCGGTGGGGAAGCCGAATAATCGGGCGCTGATACCGCTCAGGTGAATCGGGTTGTAGTCGCCGGAAACCTTGGCGTATTGCCGACCGATGTCCGCCGGTGCTGTCCAATGTGCCACTTCAGTCAATGCCAGCGGGGTATGCGGCGGCTCCTCCACCAGCGTGCCGTCCAGCTGGACGCCTCTGCACAGCATCTGGCTCTCGGCCTCCCACAACGGCCCCAGTTGATCATCGATGCGGGTCACGAGATTGAACACCGCGCCCTTGGGGTGGGCTTGCAGGTTCTCGACATTGACGCCGGCCCGCACCTGGCTGACCCCGCCCATGGGCCGCAGCACGCGGATGCGGTTGCTCAAGTGGATCAGCCCCAGCAGCGGGAACGGAAAATCCCGAGCGGTGAGCAATTGCATTTGCAGGGCGAACGCCAGTACGTGGGGATAGGTCGGCGGTAGCAGCCCGTTTTCGCTGAAACCACAGACCTTGCAATAGGCCGCCAGGCGTTGCGGATCGACCTGTATCACCTGGCGCAATCCGTCCTCGGGCAAGGTCTTGCCGGTGACCTTGCGGCGTGTCGCGGCTTTCGCGTAGAGCCCGGACATGTTCGGCGCGGCGCTTACCTCGTGCCATTGGATCGTCATGGTCATGCTCCCAAAAGGCTTTGCCCACACACCCGCAGCGCCTGCCCGGTCACCGCGCCCGTGCCCGGCTGCGCCAGCCACGCCACGGCTTCGGCGACGTCCTGGGGCAGGCCACCCTGGCCCAGGGAACTCATGCGCCGTCCGGCTTCGCGCAGGGCGAAGGGGATGTCGGCGGTCATGCGGGTCTCAATGAAACCCGGCGCCACCGCGTTGATGCTGATGCCCCGTGGCTGCAGCGTCGGCGCCCAGGCCTGGGCCAGGCCGATCAACCCGGCCTTGCTCGCGGCGTAGTTGGTTTGCCCACGGTTGCCGGCAATGCCGCTGATGGACGCCAGCAGAATCACCCGGCCATTGTCCCGCAGGGTGCCGCTGTCGAGCAGAGCCTTGGTCAGCACTTGCGGTGCGTTGAGGTTGACCGCCAGCACGGCGTCCCAGAACTCCGGGGTCATGTTGGCGAGGGTCTTGTCCCGAGTGATGCCGGCGTTGTGCACCACGATGTCGACGCCATCGGGCAGCTGCTCGATCAACTGTGCGGCAGCGTCTTCGGCGCAGATGTCCAGGGTGACGCTGCGGCCACTCAAACGTGCCGCCAAGGCATCGAGATCGGCCTTGGCCGGCGGGACGTCCAGCAAGATCACATCGGCGCCGTCACGGGCCAGGGTTTCGGCGATGGAGGCACCAATCCCGCGGGCCGCGCCGGTGACCAGCGCCTTGAGCCCCGTGAGCGGGCGGGTCCAATCCTGGACCTGGGTGTCGCAGGCATTGAGGCGAATCACCTGCCCGGAAACGAAGGCGCTCTTGGGCGACAGGAAAAACCGCAGCGCGCCTTCCAGCTGTGTTTCGGCGCCGTCGCCGATATACAGCAGTTGCAGCGTCCCGCCATGGCGCAACTCCTTGGCCAGGGAACGGCTGAAACCCTCCAGCGCCCGTTGGGCACTGGCGGCAAAAGGATCGTCGAGGCTTTCCGGGGCCCGGCCGAGGATGACGACATGGGCGCTGTGGTCGAGGTTTTTCATCAGGGGCTGGAAAAATTCCCGCAACTGCTTGAGCTGATCGGCCTGCACCAAATGGCTGGCGTCGTACACCACGGCTTTGATTCTCGGGCCGTGGCCGGGAATCCACTCAGTGGCCAGGGTCGGTTCGCCGCCGTAGACGAAAATGGCATCGGTCAGACGCTTGGCGAACGTGCCAACCTGTTCGGTCAGCGGCCCACCGCCCAGCAGCAACGCCCCCTCGATTGGCCGCAACCGCCCGGCCTGCCAGCGTTCCAGGCGTACCGGCGAGGGCAGGCCCAAAGCCCCGACCAGACGCAGGCCGATGGCTGAATTGGCGAAGTCGATATAACGGTCAGACATGGAACACACTCCGGCTGATGAGGTTCCAAGTGTGGACCATGATTGGCAATCAGTCGTTCGATTGGCCAGATAAAGCCTAAGCTTGAGCGGGAGCGGAGTTCCCGCAGGACCATTAGCGCATCCGGACACACAGGGAGTTCTTCATGACACAGCTACGCCGCGTCGCGATTATCGGCGGTAACCGCATTCCCTTCGCTCGTTCCAACGGGCCCTATGCCACCGCCAGCAACCAAGCGATGCTGACGGCTGCCCTTGAAGGGCTGATCGAACGCTATAACCTGCACGGCCTGCACATCGGCGAAATGGCTGCCGGCGCGGTGCTCAAGCACTCCCGGGACATGAACATGACCCGTGAATGCGTGCTCGGTTCGCGGCTGTCCCCGATGACGCCGGCTTACGACGTACAACAGGCTTGCGGCACAGGGTTGGAGACGGTGCTGCTGGTCGCCAACAAGATCGCCCTTGGCCAGATCGACAGCGGCATTGCCGGTGGGGTTGATACCACCTCGGACGCACCGATTGCGGTCAATGAAGGGTTGCGCAGGATTCTGCTGCAAGCCAACCGCGCCAAGACCACCGCCGATAAGATCAAGACGTTCCTGCAACTGCGTCCCCAGCACCTGGTGCCCGACCTGCCGCGCATCAACGAGCCGCGCACCGGCCTGAACATGGGCCAGCACTGTGAGTTGATGGCCCAGACCTGGCAGGTCCCCCGGGAAGAACAGGATCAGTTGGCCCTGGAAAGTCATCAGAAAATGGCGGCGTCCTACGCCGAAGGCTGGCAGAACGACTTGATGACGCCTTTCCTCGGCCTGACCCGGGACAACAACTTGCGCCCAGACCTGACCCTGGAAAAACTCGCGTCCCTCAAACCTGCCTTCGAAAAAAGCGCCAAGGGCACGATGACGGCGGGCAATTCCACGCCACTGACCGATGGCGCCTCGTTGGTGTTGCTGGGCAGCGAAGAGTGGGCCAAGGCTCGTGGCCTGCCGATCCTGGCTTATCTGCGCGACGGTGAAACGGCGGCGGTGGACTTCGTCAATGGCGCCGAGGGGCTGCTGATGGCGCCGGTCTACGCCGTGCCGCGACTGCTGGCGCGCAACGGCCTGACCTTGCAGGACTTCGATTACTACGAGATCCACGAAGCGTTCGCCGCCCAGGTGTTATGCACGCTGAAAGCCTGGGAAGACCCTGACTACTGCAAGACCCGCCTGGGGCTCGACGCGCCGCTGGGCGCCATAGACCGCAGTCGGTTGAACGTGAAGGGCAGTTCCCTGGCTGCCGGGCACCCATTTGCCGCCACGGGCGGGCGCATTGTCGCCAACCTCGCCAAGTTGCTGGATGCCGCGGGACGAGGCCGGGGGCTGATCTCGATCTGTGCGGCCGCCGGCCAAGGCGTGACGGTGATTATCGAACGTTGAGGACCGCTTCGTTCTGTTGCGCGGCCAGGGCTCGATGGTGGCTGGAGTAACGCTCGGCCAGGATCGAGCAGACGATCAACTGCAGCGGGTGATAGATCATGATAGGCAGCAGAATCAGGCCCAGGCCGGGGTGATTGCCAAAAATCAACGCGGCCATTGGCACCCCGGCGGCGAGGGATTTCTTGCTGGCGCAGAACACCGCGGCGACCTCGTCGGCACTGCTGAATTGCAGGGCCCGAGCAACGCGGGTGGTTGTCCACAGGATGACGGCCAGCAGCACGGCACTGCCAATCACCGCGCTGAGCAGCACGCCGTGGCCTTGCTGCTGCCAGATCCCGGACACCATCGAGTTGCAGAACGCTGCGTAAACCAGCAGCAGGATCACCAGTTTGTCGATGATGCTGGTGTAGCGCTTGTACCGCCCGAAAAAACCCGCCAGCCAACGCCGCAGGAACTGCCCCAGCACCAGCGGCAGCAGCAACATCATGCACAGGTCGAGCAAGGTTGAACCCAGGTCGATGCCACCGGCGCCGCTGCCGACCACGAAGCTGACCAGCAGCGGTGTCAGGATCACCCCCAGCACACTCGACAGGCTCGCGTTGAGAATCGCCGCCGGCACGTTGCCGCCAGCGCTGCCGGTCAGGGCCACCGAGGAGGAAATGGTCGAGGGCAGAGCGCACAGGTAAAAGAATCCCAGCATCAGCAACGACGGCACATGGCTGCCCAGCAGCCAGTTGCAGAGCAACCAGATCAACGGAAACACGCCAAAGGTGAAGCCTTGCACCATCAGGTGCAGCCGAGTGTTTTTCAGGCCGTGGCGAATCTGCTCGCCGGACAGGTTGACCCCATGCAGGAAAAACACCACGAAGATGCCGATATTGACGACCCACTCGGCGTGCATGGCGCCGCCGCTGGCGCCAAAGGTCGGAAAGAAGTACGCCAGCAGCGTGGCGAGCAACATGCCGCAGAGAAACCAGTCAGTCACGATGCGTTTGAGGTGTCGGAAGATGTGCATAGGGCACCGCAAGTTGTAAGAAAAGTCGACTTAGCCTAACGTCGGTGCATACAACCGTCTTGCGACATAAGGCCAATCAATGCCGACTAACGGACACCAGCAGCTGGAAAGGCGCATTCCCGACCTGATGCAATTGCCGAGGCCGCTTTACGCCCGTGTCGAAAGCTTGAGCGCCGGATCCTGGACCCAAGCCCATCGCCATGACTGGGTGCAATTTTCCTACGCCATCAGCGGTGTTCTCGGCGTTCACACCGCCGAGGGCAGCTTCTTCGCCCCGCCCCAACGGGGTATCTGGATCCCGGCCGACCTGGAGCATCACGTGGTGACCTCCACCCGGGCGGAAATGCGCAGTCTTTATGTCCATCGCCAGGCCTGTCCATGGGCGGATGAGCGTTGCCGGGTGTTGGAAGTCACGCCGCTGGCGCGGGAGTTGATCAAGGTTTTCTGTCAGCTACCGGCCGAATATCCCCAGGGCGACAGTCAGGAAGAGCGATTGGTTCAGGTGCTGCTGGACCAGTTGGCAACCCTGCCGGAAGTGGGGTTCTCCCTGCCGTTGCCCCGGCATGCGCGTTTGCTGACGCTGTGCAACGAACTGATCGAACAGCCCGACCAGAACGTCACCCTGCAAGCCTGGGCTGAACGCTTGGGTACCTCGGAAAAAACCCTGATGCGCCTGTTCCAGCGCGAGACCGGCCTGAGCTTTCGCGCCTGGCGCCAGCGCGTGCGCCTGTTGTCGTCCCTGGGATCGTTGGAGCAGGGCGACAGTGTGACCAGCGCGGCGCTGTCCTGTGGGTATGATTCAACATCCGCGTTTATCGCGGCGTTCAAGGGAATGTTTGGGTACACCCCGGGGGAGTTGTTTAAATCCTAAGCATTGGCTGCGGATGTTGCTGTCAGCCCTTGTCGCAAATGTCTTCGCATTCAGTTGCCAACGCCACACCCGGTCTCGGCTATGATTCGGCGCGGTCGATTTAATCCGGCACATTGTGTGCATCGTAAGGTTCATAGGTCGGCAACCCCTCCCCGTGGAGGAAAGATTGCCGTATAACGACTGTCATTCGCGTGTTCGGTAATAAAGGACCCACAATAAAAGCTGATGAAGACTCCAAAACGCATTGAACCCCTGATCGAGGACGGTCTGGTCGACGAGGTGCTGCGCCCACTCATGAGTGGTAAAGAAGCAGCTGTTTATGTGGTGCGCTGCGGCAACGAGCTACGTTGCGCCAAGGTCTACAAGGAGGCGAATAAGCGAAGTTTTCGTCAGGCGGCCGAATACCAGGAAGGCCGCAAAGTTCGTAACAGCCGTCAGGCCCGGGCCATGGCCAAGGGCTCGAAGTTCGGGCGCAAGGAAACCGAAGACGCTTGGCAGAACGCCGAAGTGGCGGCGCTGTTCCGCCTGGCTGGCGCGGGTGTGCGCGTGCCCAAGCCGTACGACTTCCTTGAAGGCGTGCTGCTGATGGAACTGGTGGCCGACGAGTACGGCGATGCGGCGCCGCGCCTGAACGATGTGGTGCTGGAGCCGGATCAGGCCCGTGAGTATCACGCGTTCCTGATTTCCCAGATCGTGCTGATGCTGTGTACCGGTCTGGTGCACGGTGACCTGTCGGAGTTCAACGTACTGCTCACGCCGACAGGACCGGTGATCATCGATCTGCCGCAGGCCGTGGACGCTGCGGGTAACAACCACGCCTTCAGCATGCTGGAGCGGGATGTGGGCAACATGGCCTCCTACTTCGGCCGGTTTGCGCCGGAACTCAGACGCACCAAGTACGCCAAGGAGATGTGGGCGCTGTATGAAGCGGGCACCTTGCATCCGGCCAGTGTGCTGACGGGTGAGTTCGACGAGCCGGAAGAATTGGCGGATGTCGGGGGGATCATGCGTGAGATCGAGGCGGCTCGTTTGGATGAGGAGCGTCGTCAGGCTGTACGGGCTGCTGACGATGCTCCTCCTGGTAAAGCTGAGGAGCCGCCTCCGCCTTGGATGCAATGATTGGTGTGGGTTGGTGTGTATATCCGTTGCTGCGGTAACGGCCACTTAGGGTTCCGCCCTGACGGCGGGTCACTTTTGGAAGAGCCGGGAGCCGGACCAGCCAAAAGTAACCAAAAACGCTTTGCCCCACCACTCGGTGCCTCGCCTACGTTCGGCCAGCGTGGTTAACGGGGCGCCGAGATCAAGATCCAAAGCAAAGCAAAAGCGGGGCACCTCTAGCAACTATGTGGCTGAACCACCGCTTTCGCGAGCAAGCTCGCTCCCACATGGGATTGTGGGTGTCACAGCCTCTGCATACGACACAAAAACCTGTGGGAGCGAGCTTGCTCGCGAAGGTGTCGGCACATCCAATATCATCACAAACTGACCCTCCGCTTTCGCGAGCAAGCCCGCTCCCACATGGGATTGTGGGTGTCACAACCTCTGCATACGACACAAAAAACCTGTGGGAGCGAGCTTGCTCGCGAAGGCGTCGGCACATCCAACATCATCACAAACTGACCCTCCGCTTTCGCGAGCAAGCCCGCTCCCACAGGAGAAACGCGGTTCCACCTGAACCAGGTCGGCTATCAGGCCGCCTCGCCCGGCTTTTGATCTTAGGCGCCCCGTTAAACCACGCTGGCCGAACGCAGGCATTGCGCAGTGGGCATCCCGAGCCTAGGCGAGGCACCGAGTGGTGGGGTAAGAGCGTTTTGCTTACTTTTCGCCGGGCCGCGCAGGCTTCTCAAAAGTGAGCCGCTGTAAGAGCGGAACCGCCAGCAGCCGTTACCGCAGAAATGGATATACACACAAGCTACGGCCCCCAAAACCAGCCTCTCTGTCAGCCGAGTACAGCCTCCTTGCAACACCCCGAAGCCAATTCCTTGAGAATCGGACAATCCGGACGATGATCACCATGGCAGTGCTCCACCAGATCCTGAAGAGTGTCACGCAGTTCACCCAGTTCACGGATTTTCTGGTTCAGCTCATCAATGTGCTGCCGAGCCAGAGCCTTGACGTCAGCGCTGGCCCGTTGGCGATCCTGCCAAAGCGTCAGCAGCTTCCCAACTTCTTCCAATGAAAACCCAAGGTCCCTGGAGCGCTTGATGAAAGCCAGGGTATGCAGGTCCTCGGCACCATAGATCCGGTAGCCGCTGTCGGTGCGATGGGCTGCCTTGAGCAGGCCGATGGATTCGTAATAGCGAATCATCTTTGCGCTAAGGCCACTCTGGCGGGCCGCTTGGCCGATGTTCATCGCTTGTCCTCCAACCGCTTGGGTGTCCAGAATTTCAACAGTAGTGCATTACTCACCACGCTGACGCTCGACAGCGCCATGGCTGCGCCGGCCAGCACCGGGTTAAGGAAGCCGAACGCCGCCAACGGAATGCCGATCAGGTTATAGACGAATGCCCAAAACAGATTCTGGCGGATCTTGGCGTAGGTCTTGCGGCTGATGTCCAAGGCCGCCGGCACCAACCGTGGATCGCCACGCATGAGGGTGATCCCTGCGGCGTGCATCGCCACGTCGGTGCCACCGCCCATGGCGATGCCGATGTCGGCGGCGGCCAGGGCCGGGGCGTCGTTGATGCCATCGCCGACCATCGCCACCACCGAGTGCGTTTTCAACTGCTGGACGATGGCGGACTTATCCGCCGGCAGCACCTCGGCATGGACCTGGGTGATCCCCAGCGCTTCGGCCACCACCCGGGCGCTACCCCGGTTGTCGCCCGTGAGCAAGTGACTGGCGATGTGGCGTTCATTCAAGGCCTGTACGGCGGCGAGCGCGCCGGGCTTGAGGGTGTCACCGAAGGCGAACAGGCCCAACACCCGAGGCGTCGCGTCTTGATCGATCAGCCAGGACAGGGTTCGGCCTTCGGTTTCCCACGCCTGCGCCGATTCGGCCAGCGAGCCGGGGCCTAGGCCCAATTCGTCCAACAGGCGCCGATTACCCAAGGCCAGGCGGCGACCGTCGAGGCTGCCGGCAATGCCGCGTCCGGCCAGGGATTGGCTGTCGCTGATGTCCGGCACGACCAAACCGCGCTCGGCGCAGGCGTCCAGCACCGCTTTGGCGAGGGGATGTTCGCTGCCGCGTTGCAGCGCGCCGGCTATTTTCAGCAGCGTGTCTTCCTCACCCTCCAGAGCGCTCAAGTGGGCGATGCGCGGCGTACCGGAGGTCAGGGTGCCTGTTTTGTCGAACACCACCGTATCGACTTCATGGGCGCGCTCCAAGGCCTCGGCGTCCTTGATCAAAATCCCATGGCGCGCGGCCACACCCGTGCCGGCCATGATCGCCGTGGGCGTCGCCAGGCCAAGGGCGCAGGGGCAGGCGATCACTAGCACGGCAACGGCGTTGATCAGCGCGGTTTCCAGCGGTGCACCGTACAACCACCAGCCGATCAGCGTGGCCAAGGCCAGCACCAGCACCACCGGCACGAAGACCTGGCTGACTTTATCCACCAGTTTCTGAATCGGAGCCTTGGCCGCCTGGGCGTCTTCCACCAGGCGGATGATGCGCGCCAGGACGGTTTCGGTGCCCAAGGCTTGCGTGCGCACCAGCAGTCGGCCTTCGCCATTGATGGCGCCGCCGGTGACCTTGTCGCCGGGCTGCTTGGGCACCGGTAGGCTTTCGCCGCTGATCAGCGCCTCGTCGGCATGGCTCTGGCCTTCCAGTACTTCACCGTCCACCGGGAAACGTTCGCCAGGCTTGACCAGCACCAGGTCATTCAAGCGCAGGGCGCTGATGGCCACGTCCCGTTCCTGGCCATCGATCACCTGGATCGCCCGCTCCGGCCGCAAGGCTTCGAGGGCGCGGATGGCGCTGGCGGTCTGGCGCTTGGCGCGGCTTTCCAGATACTTGCCCAGCAGGACCAGGGCAATCACCACGGCTGAAGCTTCGAAGTACAGATGCGGCATGCTGCCGTGGTGGGCGCTGGCCCATTCATAAACGCTCAAGCCGTAGCCGGCGCTGGTGCCCAGGGCCACCAGCAGGTCCATATTCCCGGCCCCGGCACGCACGGCCTTGAAGGCGGCAACATAAAAGCGCGCGCCGAAGATGAACTGCACCGGTGTCGCCAGGGCGAACTGCACCCAGGCCGGCAACATCCAGTACACGCCCAATGGCTGCAACAGCATCGGCAACACCAAGGGTATGGCCAGCAAAATTGCCAGCACCAGGGCCAGGCGTTCACGGTTCAGACGGCTGGTTTGTGCGTCATGGGGCTGCTCGGCTTGCCAGACATTGGCGTCATAGCCGGCGCGCTTGACCGCATCGATCAGGGTTTGCGGATCGACCTGGCCGAGCAATTCAAGGTGGGCTCGCTCGTTGGCGAGATTGACGCTGACGCTGTTCACCCCGGCGACTTTGCCCAGGGCGCGTTCGACCCGACCGACGCAGGATGCGCAGGTCATGCCCTCGATGCTCAACTCCAGGGTTTGAGTGGGAACGCTATAGCCGGCCTGTTCGACAGCTTGCATCAAGGCCGGCAGGCTGCCCTCGGGCGCTTGGACCCGCGCCTGTTCGGTTGCCAGGTTGACGCTGACGGCGCGAGCCCCGGTGACTTTGCTCAAGGCCCGCTCGACCCGCCCGGCGCAGCTGGCACAGGTCATGCCGGTAATCGGCAGATCGAACGTGGTGGATTCGGACATCGCTCAAATTCCCTGTAGTGAATGACCACAGGATCAACCTTGCCATGCTGGCAAGGTCAAGCGCCAATCCAAAAGATTTGCCCTGGACCCCTTCATTCAATACAGGGGGTTAATAACCGAGCGCAGCCTGCTTGAGGTACATGCCTTGTTCGCTCATGGCGATGCGGAACTTCAGGATATCGCCGGCCTTGAGGATGATTTCCTGCGAACCCGGCGCAAGCATGCCCGGGTTGCACCCCGGCGCCTGGCCCGGCAGCAGCTTCAAGCGCAGAGAGATCGTGCCCGCCGGCAAGTTGAAGGAGGTGCTCTGCTCCTGGAACAATCGAGCCGAGAGCTGATCGTGGATATAAATGCCGATTTCGCAGGAAGTCGCCACTTCCAGGCGCTCGCGGGAAATGATCAACACGCCATAGTCTTCGCCGACGGCCGAGGCCTGGGGCGCCACCGCTGAAAAACCGAGCATGCAAAACAGGCTGAACGCTGACCAGCGCATGGCTGAACCTCCGGTATGAAATCCTTGATGTGTGCAGCTTGGCTGAGGGCGATGCCGATTGCCAGCCCGGCAGTTTTTGTCAGAACTTGACCTTGCCATGATGGCAAGCTTGAGACTGGCAGCAACCTCAATCCCAAGGAGTTATCCCATGCAAACCTTCAATGTTCAGGGCATGTCCTGCGGCCACTGTGTCAAGGCCATCACCCAGGCGCTCCAGGCCAAGGACCCGGCGGCCGAAGTGCAAATCGACCTGAGCGCCAAGACCGTTCAGGTCCAGAGCGCGCTGGCGGCCGATGCCGTGGTCGAGGTCATCAAGGAGGAGGGATATGAGGTGAGTCTCGCCTGAAATTTTTTAATCGTTAGCGACCTATCGGAATGTTCAAGGGCGCCCGGCAAGGCTAGACTGTCGGGCTGCCGACTGACGCCTGAGCTGGACGCCCGATGAACCTTCGTACCATTCTGATTCTTGGCGCCTTGAGCGCTTTCGGTCCCTTGGCGATCGACTTTTACTTGCCCGCCTTTCCGGCGATGGCAACCGCCTTCGGTACCGACGAGAAACACATCCAGTTGACCCTGGCGGCGTATTTTCTCGGGTTATCCATCGGGCAACTGGCCTATGGGCCGGTGGCGGATCGCTTCGGGCGGCGCATTCCGTTGCTGGTCGGCGTCGGCTTGTTCACCTTGGCGTCCGTGGCCTGTGCCTACGCACCGAATCTCGAATGGCTGATCTGTGCGCGTTTCGTCCAGGCCCTGGGTGGTTGCGCCGGGATGGTGATTTCCCGGGCGGTGGTCAGCGATAAATGCGACGCGGTGGGCTCGGCCAAGGTGTTCTCGCAATTGATGCTGGTGATGGGCCTGGCGCCGATCCTCGCGCCGATGCTCGGTGGGTTGCTGGTGAACCTGTACGGCTGGCAATCGATCTTCATTGGCCTGACCCTGTTCAGCGCATTGGCATCGACGGCCGTGGCCTTGTGGCTGCCGGAAAGCTTGCCG
Source organism: Pseudomonas brassicacearum (assembly GCF_000585995.1). Classification (NCBI taxonomy): domain Bacteria; kingdom Pseudomonadati; phylum Pseudomonadota; class Gammaproteobacteria; order Pseudomonadales; family Pseudomonadaceae; genus Pseudomonas; species Pseudomonas brassicacearum. Next base: position 773,547 of record NZ_CP007410.1, read on the forward strand.
GATCATGTGCCTCGGCAACCGTTGTCAGGTGCGCTGCGCCAGTACGGTCGTCTATTGACCGACTCGATCTTCCTCGGTCATGCATTGACGGGGGGTATCGCTATCGCCGGGATGTTTGCCTACATCGCCGGTTCACCTTTCGTCTTCATCAAGCTCTACGGTGTGCCGGCCGAACACTTCGGCTGGCTGTTCGGTACCAACGCCGCAGGCTTCATTCTGGTGGCGCAGGTCAATGCGCGGTTGTTGGCCAAGCGTGGCCCGGCCTTTCTGCTGAGTCGCGCGGTATGGATCTATCTGTTCGCCGGGCTGGGCCTGTTGACCATCAGCGCCTTACGGCCGGAATCTTTGTGGCCGCTGCTGATTCCGCTGTTTATCTGCATTGCCAGCCTGGGTTGCATCCTTCCCAATGCATCGGCCTGCGCGATGAACGGACAAGGTGCCCGGGCCGGTAGCGCATCGGCGATGCTGGGTTGCCTGCAGTTTTCCGTGGCCGCCGGGGCCGCCGCGTTGGTGGCGGCCCTGCATGACGGCAGCGCTGTGCCGATGGCGCTGGTCATCAGCCTGTGCGGGCTGTTAGTGGTGGCTGCAGCGATGCTGACCCGCCGCCTGCAAAATGCTCGGGCACTGGCCGAGGCCAGTCGCCAGGGCTGATTCAGCTGGCCGCGCGCTGCTGCTGTTCGGGGAAATGATGGGGCGCGTGAAGTCGCGCTTGCAGGGTGGTGGCAAAGGCCTGGGCCTCGGCCTCGGTGCGGAAGGTCACGACGTGTTGGTCAAGGCGTACTTGCCATTGGGATTTTGCCACTTCTTTTATCAGGATCTTCATTGCTGACCTCCTCACGAAAAGATTACGTTGCAAAGGCCTCGAGTGTAGACCCGAATGCGATCGCAATTGTGACAAGGGTCAATTCTCGGACTGACGGTGCAGTCCCAAGGTGAGGCAACACGTGTGGCGAGGGAGCTTGCTCCCGCTGGACTGCGCAGCAGACCCAAAACAGGGCCGCTGCGCGCCCCAGCGGGAGCAAGCTCCCTCGCCACAGAGGGCTAACAAGCCAAGGGTTTTGGCTGCCACAAAATAGTCAGAAGCCTTCAAGCACAATCTTGCCCTTGGACTTGCCGCTTTCCAGCAAGCCATGAGCCCGGCGCAGGTTCTCGGCATTGATGGTGCCGAAGTGCTCGCCAACCGTCGTCTTCAGCGTGCCGGCGTCGATCAGCTCGGCCACGCGGTTGAGCAGGTTGTGCTGTTCAATCATGTCGGCAGTTTCGAACAGCGAGCGGGTGTACATGAATTCCCAATGCAGCGACAGGCTCTTGCGCTTGAGCTTGGTCACGTCCAACGCCTTGGGATCGTCGATCAGCGCCAGTTTGCCCTGGGGCGCCAGGGCCTCGACCAACTGATCCAGGTGCTGGTCGGTCTGGGTCAGACTGGCGACGTGGGTCACCTGAGGCTGGCCTGCTTCTTTCAATACTTCACTCAAAGGTCGGCTGTGGTCGATCACCAGGTCGGCGCCCAGCCCGCGTACCCAATCCTGTGTCTGCGCGCGGGAAGCGGTGCCAATGACCTTCAGCCCGGTGAGCTGGCGAGCCAGTTGCGTCAGGATCGAGCCCACGCCTCCCGCGGCACCGACGATCAACAAGCTCTGGCCTTGGTCGTCATGACCTTCCTGGATACCCAGCCGCTCGAACAGTAACTCCCACGCGGTAATGGCCGTCAACGGCAGCGCTGCCGCTTCGGCAAAACCGAGGGTCTTGGGCATGTGGCCGACGATGCGCTCATCCACCACATGCAACTCGCTGTTGCCACCGGCCCGGGCGATGGAGCCGGCGTAGAACACCTTGTCCCCGGCCTTGAACAGCGTGACTTCGTTGCCCACTGCCTTGACCACCCCAGCCACGTCCCAGCCCAGTACTTTGGCGGCGCCGCCTTCGGGCTGGACGTTCTGGCGAACCTTGGTGTCCACCGGGTTGACCGAGATGGCCTTGACCTCCACCAGCAAGTCCCGTGGGCCGGCGACCGGTTCTGGCAGCTCGACGTCTTGCAGCGATTGCGGGTCGGTAATGGGCAGCGAATGGTAGTAGGCGATGGCTTTCATGAAGCGGCTCCGTGAAGTGAGTTGAATGAAGCCAATGTTTAGTTATTTATCGGCGAGATAAAACCGGCTAAAACAACAGGCTCTTTCAATAATTTTTTGATAATGGGGCCGCCATGCTTCGATTCGATGACTTGCAGTTGTTTGTCCGGGCGGCGGATCTGGGCAGTCTTTCTGCCGCGGCCAGGGTCATGGATCTGTCGGCGGCGGTAGCCAGCGCCGCGTTGAAGCGGATCGAGCAACACCTGGGCGCCCGGTTATTGGCCCGCTCCACCCGCAGTTTGCGCCTGACGGCCGAGGGTGAAGGTTTTCTTGAATATGCCCGCGCTGCGCTGGGGAGTCTCGAGGAGGGGCGACGGTTGTTGACCAGCGGCCAGGATCAGGTCAGCGGCGTGTTGCAGTTGTCCGCCCCGTCGGACCTGGGGCGCAACCTGCTGCTGCCCTGGCTGGATGCATTCCAGTGCGAGCATCCTGGGCTGACGGTGCGGCTGCTGCTGGGCGATCGCATTGCCAACCTGTTCAAGCAGCCGGTGGACATCGCGTTGCGTTATGGCGAGCCAGAAGATTCGAGCCTGGTGGCCTTGCCTGTCGCGCCGGATAACTACCGGGTGCTGTGCGCGTCGCCGGATTACCTGGCGCGTCATGGTGAGCCCCATCAATTGGAGCAACTGGCCCAGCACAACTGCCTGCTGTATATGCTCGGCACCCGGGTTCATGACCGTTGGTGCTTTCATGACGGCAAGCGGGAAGTGAGCCTCACCGTCAGCGGTGACCGCTTCAGTGACGACGCCGATGTGGTGCGGCGCTGGGCGGTGGCAGGCGCCGGCATCGCTTATAAATCATGGTTGGATGTCTCCACCGATGTGCTGGCCGGGCGTCTGAAAATCCTTTTGCCGCACCTGCGCTGCGAACGCGCGCCGCTCAATCTGCTGTGTGCTCACCGGGCGCAATTGAGCAAACCTATCAACCTTTTGCGGGAGATGCTCCAGGCCCGTTGCGGTCAGTTGACGGCTCAATTTCCGCTCTCGACAGGCGCTGGCCATTAGTCGCGGGCAAATAGAGACTTTTCCCTCACGAACAATCGCCTCCAAAGGTTTCTGGAGGACAGGAAACCTTGATCGCCGCGCTTATACTAGCGGCCGCCTGAATCGGCGCGGCATCGAGCGCGGCGTCGCGCGATTTGCAGCGGTTGGGCCGCTTTGGGCGACCCCCTTGCGGGTCAATATGCGCCAGAGCAGTAGACGAATGATTCAACAGGGAGTGAATACATGGAACATGCACCTTGCATCAGCCAGATCGCCACGCTGCTGGCCGACCCCAAGCGTAGCGCAATGATGTGGGCCTTGATGGACGGTACGGCCCGGCAGGCTGAAGAGTTGGCGTTACTGGCCGGGTTGTCGCCGTCCTCGGCCAGTGCTCATCTGGGACGCCTGTCCGCCGGAGGCCTGTTGAAAGTCGAAGCCCGGGGCCGCAAACGGTTTTTCCGCCTGGCCGCGCCCGAGATCGGGGCCGCCGTCGAGGCACTGGCCAGCGCGACCCTGGTCAGCACGCCACGGCAGATTCCGGAGGTTTTCAAGCGCGGTATCCTGCCTACCAAGGCGCCGTCGGCCCCCGCCTCATTGATGCGGGCCAGGCTCTGCGATGACCACCTGGGCGGTACCCTGGCGGCTGATCTGTATCAGCGACTGCTGGATGCCGGGTGGATCGAACAGTTCGACCAGCGGGTGATCGTCACCCATAAAGGCGCTAACCAGTTGGCCGGACACGGTCTGTTCATCCAGGCGCTGGCCCATCGCAACGCCCGCATCGCCTGCGCCTGTCCGGACTGGAGCGAGCGTCGTCCACACATGGGCGGAGCGCTGGGGGCGGCGTTGCTGCAACTGTTCATGCAGTCCGGTTGGCTGAGCCTGCCCAACGACTCGCGAGCCTTGCAAGTAACGGTGCTCGGCCAGCAGGAAATCCATCGGTTCGCCGAGCAGGACGCTTTGGAGATGGCCTAGTCGTTCAGGGCTTTCGCCAGGTCGTATTCAGCAATAGCCACCTGCAAGGTTCGCGCACACTCGGCCGGGGAATTAATCGGATCGGGGGGGATGCGGCATGAACATTCAGGGCTACAGCGCGGCGGAACGTTTGGAGCGGCTGCCCATCAGCGGCTATCACCGGATCATTTTTATCATCATTGCCCTGGCGTTTTTCTTCGACTCCATGGACCTGGCAATGATGACGTTCCTGCTGGGGTCGATCAAAACCGAGTTTGGCCTGAGCACAGCCCAGGCCGGTTTGCTCGCCAGCTCCAGTTTCTTCGGCATGGTGGTGGGCGCGTCGCTGTCGGGCATGCTGGCTGATCGCTTCGGGCGCAAACCGGTGTTCCAGTGGAGCATCGTGTTGTGGGGCATCGCCAGTTACTTGTGCTCCACCGCCCAGGACGTCGAGACGTTGACGCTGTTTCGCATCCTGTTGGGTATTGGCATGGGCATGGAGTTTCCGATTGCCCAGTCGATGCTCTCGGAGCTGATCCCGGCCAAGCGCCGAGGTCGCTACATTGCGCTGATGGACGGCTTCTGGCCGCTGGGGTTCGTTGCGGCGGGCATATTGTCGTATTTCCTGCTGCCGGTGATTGGCTGGCGCGACATCTTTTTGGTGCTGGCGGTGCCGGCGGTGTTTGTCCTGGCGATTCGCTTCTTTATCCCCGAGTCGCCGCGCTGGCTGGAACAAGCCGGACGAGGTGACGAAGCGGATGCGGTGCTCACGCGAATCGAAGACAAGGTCCGGGCCTCGCTGGGGCGTCGAGACCTGCCGGAGCCGATCCGCCTGCCGAGGGTGGCGAGTACGCCGGGCAGCTTCTTTTCGGCCCTGGCGCAGATCTGGTCGCCGCTGTATCGCCAGCGCACGATGATGATCTGGAGTGTCTGGTTCTTTGCCTTGCTCGGGTTCTATGGCCTGACGTCCTGGCTCAGCGCGTTGTTGCAGCAGTCGGGGTTCGCCGTGACTCAGTCGGTGTATTACACCGTGCTGATTTCCTTGGGCGGAATTCCCGGTTTCCTGATGGCGGCCTGGTTGGTAGAACGTTGGGGGCGTAAGCCGGTGTGCATTATCACGCTGCTGGGCGGCGGGGTGATGGCGTTTCTTTATGGTCAGAGCGCGGTGTTTGGTGGCAACGTCAGCCTGCTGATTGGCAGCGGGTTGCTGATGCAGTTTTTCCTGTTCGGTATGTGGGCGGTGCTCTATACCTACACGCCGGAGCTGTACCCCACCTCGGCACGCGCCACGGGTTCGGGCTTTGCCTCGGCGGTCGGCCGCGTCGGTTCGCTGCTCGGGCCATTGGTGACCGGGCTGGTATTCCCCATCACCGGGCAGGGCGGCGTATTTGCCCTGGGCGCGCTGTGCTTCGCCGTGGCGGCGGGTGTGGTGTGGTTGTTCGGGATGGAAACCCGGGGCAAGACGCTGGAGGAGTTGAGCGAAGGCACGGTGGCCGATTAAACACCGATCTCCTGTGGGAGCGAGCTTGCTCGCGAAGGCGGAGTGTCAGTCGATCACAAGGTGACTGACACACCGCCTTCGCGAGCAAGCCCGCTCCCACAGGGGATGATCGTCAGGCTTAAGGTTTTACCAGCCGCGCATCCAGGCTGTTTTGCGCCAGACGCTTGGCCTGGTCCTGGGTCATGCCCAGGTGGGTGTACAGCGCGTGGAAGTTTTCGGTGACGTAGCCGCCGAAGTACGCCGGGTCGTCGGAGTTCACCGTCACCTTCACACCGCGTTCGAGCATGTCGAGGATGTTGTGCTGCGACATGTCGTCGAACACGCATAGCTTGGTGTTGGACAGCGGGCAAACGGTCAACGGAATCTGTTCGTCGATGATCCGCTGCATCAGCCGCTCGTCTTCGATGGCGCGGACGCCATGGTCGATGCGCTGGATCTTCAGCAGGTCCAGGGCTTCCCAGATGTACTCGGGTGGACCTTCTTCGCCGGCGTGGGCGACGGTCAGGAAGCCTTCGTTGCGCGCACGGTCGAACACTCGCTGGAACTTGCTCGGCGGATGCCCCATCTCCGAACTGTCCAGGCCCACGGCGACGAAGGCATCGCGAAACGGCAGTGCCTGGTCGAGGGTTTTCTCGGCCTGTTCTTCGCTCAGGTGGCGCAGGAAACTCAGGATCAGACCACTGGTGATACCCAGTTGCTGCTCACCGTCCTTGAGGGCGGCGGCGATGCCGTTGAGCACCACTTCGAAGGGGATACCACGGTCGGTGTGGGTCTGCGGATCGAAGAATGGCTCGGTATGGATCACGTTCTGCGCCTTGCAACGCAACAGGTAGGCCCAGGTCAGGTCGTAGAAATCCTGAGAGGTGCGCAGTACATCGGCGCCCTGGTAATACAGGTCGAGGAACTCCTGCAGATTATTGAAGGCATAGGCCTTGCGCAGGGTCTCCACATCGCTCCATGGCAGGGCGATCTTGTTGCGTTCGGCCAGGGCGAACAGCAGCTCGGGCTCCAGCGAACCCTCCAGGTGCAGGTGCAGTTCAGCCTTGGGCAGGGCGTTCAGCCAGTCGTACATGGTCTTTTCTCATCAGCGAATCGATGGTGGGCATTCTACAGGGGCTGGCCGCAATGTCGGCTAAAACCTGACCGGCTGATCCACTACAGCGCTTGCGGCTCCCGCCGGTAAGCATAGGTGTCGGCGAAGCGCGACAGCAGGAATTCGGCGCAGGTGGTGGTCGGGTACTTCGGCGGATGCAGGTCATCCTGGCAACCGGGCAGGCACTCGATCAGCGTGTCGGGGTGCGGCTCGGCAAAGAACGGCATCGAATAACGGTCCACCCCCAGCGGGCTGATCACTCGATGCGGCGTCGACAGGTAACGGTCGTTGCTCCAGCGCGCCATCATGTCGCCGAGGTTGACCACGAACGTGCCGTCGATGGGCGGCGCATCGATCCATTGGCCGTTGACGTTGCGCACTTGCAAACCACCGGCGGCGTCCTGGTAGAGCAGGGTGATGCAACCGTAATCAGTGTGGGCGCCAGCCCCTTGCTGCTCGGCGCTACTGGCGGTCTGGCGTGGCGGGTAGTGGATCAGGCGCAGCACGCTCACTGGCTCGTTGAAGCGCGTGTCGAAAAAGTCTGGTTCGATGCCAAGGGCCAACGTCATGGCGCGTAGCAGGGTTTGGGCAAGTGCCTGCATGTCGCGGTAATGCTGCTCCATCAAGGTTTCCCAGCCGCCCAGGTTCGGGTGCCGGTTGGGGCCGCGCAGCGGTTTTTCCGCGAGTACTTCGGGATGATGGGCCGGCAGGTGCAGGCCCATGTCGAAGGTTTCCTTCAGGTCGCTGGGCTTGGTCGGGTCCAGTTGTTCGGTGGCGACGGCGCCGTAGCCGCGGTGGTGGCGGGTTTGGGTGATGTCGATCTTGAGTTTCTCTTCGACGGGCAAGGCGAAGAAGCGTTGGGCGTAGTCCAGGACTTCGGCGATACGCGCGGTATTGATGGGATGACCTTTGATGTAGAAAAAGCCCCACTGGCGGCAGGCATGGTCGATCTGCCCGGCGACGGATTGCCAGGCGTTGGAATCCTCGGTGTAGAGGGGGCTGATGTCGATGACGGGCAGGCTGTTCATGCGGCTTTCCTGAAGTGGAATGGAGACCCCATTGTGGGAGCGGGCTTGCTCGCGAAGACGGCGGTACATTCAGCATCAATGTTGACTGACGCTCCGCCTTCGCGAGCAAGCCCGCTCCCACATGGGATTTACATTGGGCTTGAAGGTTATTTGGGAATCTCAGCCTTCATGCCTTCGACGTAGTAATTCATCGACGCCAGCTGCGCGTTGGTGGCGCTCGTGCCCGCCGGGATTTTCTCGATCCCGGCCTGGTCCTTGATCGGCCCGGTGAACGGATGGAACGCGCCGCTCTCGATGTCGGCGATGATCTGCTCGGCTTCGCCCTTGACTGCTGCCGGCACCAGGTCGCTGATCGGTAGCTTCACGGTGCCTTCCTTCAGGCCGCCCCAGTAATCCTGGGATTTCCAGTTGTGGTCGAGCACGCTTTGGGTCGCTTGGATGTAGTGCGGGCCCCAGTCATTGACGATTGACGTCAGCACGGCCTTGGGACCGAAGTGAGCCATGTCCGAAGCGTAGCCGACCGCGTAGACGCCGCGTCGCTCGGCGGCCTGGATCGGCGCCGGGCTGTCAGTGTGCTGGAACACCACATCCACGCCCTGGTCGATCAGGGCGTTGGCGGCGTCGGCTTCCTTGCCCGGGTCGAACCAGGAATTGACCCACACCACTTTGATCTCGGTGCCCGGGTTGTATTTGTTCAGGGCCAGCTGGATGGCGTTGATGTCGCGGATGACTTCGGGGATCGGGAAAGACGCGACGTAGCCGATTTTCTTAGTCTTGGTCATCTTGGCCGCAAGGAACCCCCCAACGTAGCGGCCCTCGTAAGTGCGAGCCAGGTAGGTGCCCAGGTTCTTGTCCTGTTTGTAGCCGGTGGCGTGTTCGAAAGTCACCTTGGGAAATTGCTTGGCGACCTTCAGTGTCGGGTTCATGTAGCCAAAGGAGGTGGTGAAAATCAGGTCGTAGTTGTCCTTGGCCATGTTGCGGATCACCCGCTCGGCGTCCGCCCCTTCCGGCACGTTTTCCACGTAGTTGGTGGTGATCCGGTCGCCGAGTTTCGCCGTCAGTTCCTTACGCCCTTGCTCGTGCTGATAGGTCCAGCCGTGGTCGCCGATCGGGCCGATGTAGACGAAGCCGACCTTCAGCGGGTCGGCGGCACTGGCATTCAGGCCGGCACCCAGGCCGACGGCTGCGACGACGGCGCAAAGCAACTTCTTCAAGGGGCGTTTGTGCATGAACTCGAACTCCATTTTGTTGTGAGGTTGGCTGTACGGCACTAATGCAAAATGCTGACCAACAGGACAACAAAATCTGCGATCTTTTCGGGGCAGCCATCGCGAGCAAGCTCGCTCCCACAAAGGCAATGCACAACCTGTGGGAGCGAGCTTGCTCGCGATGAGGCCCTTGAGATCGATTAAGGTGCGCCTGCCACCCACTCGCCGCTGTCTGGTGCACCACACCGAACGAAACGTTCACCGTCCACTACAGTCTGTAGCTCATGACCCTATCCTCGCTGACAGGCCCGCGATGCTCACTTTGATCAAGCAAGAAAAACTGCTGTTGCTGGCGCTGATCGCCGCGTGTATCGCCTATCCGCTGGAACATTGGCTATTGGGCAACGGGCAACTGGTCGCGTTGATCAGCGGCCTGGTGCTAATCGGCTTCATTGTCGCGGCCTCCATGCGCGTGGCCCATCACGCTGAACTGCTCGCGGAAAAAGTCGGTGATCCTTACGGCACCATGATCCTGACCTTGTCGGCGGTGCTGGTAGAAGTGGTGATCCTGGCGATCATGATGAGCAACGAAGCGTCGTCGACATTGGTGCGGGACACGATCTACTCGGCGGTGATGCTCGACATCAACGGCATTCTCGGGCTCGCGGCGTTGATGGGCGGGATCAAGCATGGCGAGCAGGCCTACAACGATGATTCGGCGCGTACCTACAGCGTGATGATCCTCACCGCCATGGGCGTGTCGATGGTGGTGCCGGAGTTTATCCCCCAGCAGAACTGGAAAATGTATTCGGCCTTTACCATCGGCGCGATGATCGTGTTGTACACCTTATTCCTGCGCATGCAGGTGGGGCCTCACAGCTATTTTTTCAGCTACAGCTACCCGGAAAAACGCCGCAAGAAAGAGCCGGTGGAAAACGAGCCGAAACCCATCAGCCTGACGTTCTCCATCAGTGCGCTGGTGTTTGGCGTGGTGGTGATCGGTGCCCTGGCCGAGGTCATGTCCAAGGCCATCGACCTGGGCCTGGAAGGCTCGGGGGCGCCGCCGGTGGTCACGGCGATCCTGGTGGCTGCTATCTCTGCCGCACCGGAAATTCTCACCGCCCTGCGCGCCGCCCTGGCCAATCGCATGCAGTCGGTGGTGAACATCGCGCTGGGGGCTTCGCTATCGACCGTGATCCTGACGGTGCCCGTGATGGAAGCCATGGCCCTCTACACTGGCCAGCCGTTTCAGATGGCAATGACCCCAGTGCAGACGGTGATGATCTTCATCACCTTGATCGTCAGCGCCATCAACCTTAACGATGGCGAAACCAACGCCATCGAAGGCATGACCCACTTTGTGTTGTTTGCGACGTTTATTATGTTGTCGTTGTTGGGTCTTTAAGCCCTGCACAAAGCCAAACTGTGGGAGCGGGCTTGCTCGCGAAGGCGGTGTACCAGTCGACATCTATGTTGAATGGCACCCCGCCTTCGCGAGCAAGCCCGCTCCCACATGGGATTGATGTTAAGTTAGATGCCGGCGATCAACTCCCGCGCCGCCTGGCTGTGATCGGCAATCAGACCTTTCAAGTCCAACCCCTCGACCTGCCCGTCGATCACTCGCCATTGCCCGCCGATCATCACCCGATCCGCCCGGTCCGCCCCGCACAGCAGCAGGGCCGAGATCGGGTCGTGGCTGCCGGAGAAGCGCAGCTCATCGAGCTTGAACAGCGCCAGGTCAGCCTGCTTGCCCACCGCCAGTTCGCCGATGTCACTGCGCCCCAGCAACTGGGCCGAACCCCGGGTCGCCCAGCCCAGTACGCGCTCCGGCGTGATCGCTTGCGCGCCATAGCGCAGGCGCTGGAGGTACAACGCCTGACGGGTTTCGAGGATCATGTTCGAGGCGTCGTTGGAGGCCGAACCGTCCACGCCCAAGCCCAGCGGTGCGCCGGCGGCGGTCAGGTCCAGGGTCGGGCAGATGCCCGAGGCCAGGCGCATGTTGGAGCTGGGGCAATGGCAAATACCAGTGCCGGCGGCGCCGAGGCGGGCGATTTCATCCGGGTTGAAATGAATGCCGTGGGCCAGCCAGGTGCGCGGGCCGAGCCAGCCGACGCTGTCCAGGTAATCCACAGTGCGCAGGCCGAAGCGTTGCAGGCAAAAGTCCTCTTCATCGAGGGTCTCGGCCAGGTGCGTGTGCAAACGTACGTCGAGTTGTTCAGCCAGTTCGGCGCTGGCGCGCATGATCTCGGGCGTGACCGAAAACGGCGAGCAGGGCGCCAGGGCAATCTGGATCCGGGCGCCGTCACCGCGCTCATGGTATTGGCTGATCAACCGCTGGCTGTCGTCGAGAATCACTTGGCCCTGCTGCACGGTCTGCTGCGGCGGCAAGCCCCCGTCGGCTTCGCCCAGGCTCATGGAGCCGCGGGTCAGCATCGCGCGCATGCCTAGCTCACGAACACTGTGCACCTGCACGTCGATGGCATTTTCCAGGCCTTCGGGAAACAGGTAATGATGGTCGGCGGCCGTGGTGCAGCCCGACAGCAGCAACTCGGCCAAGGCCACTTTGCTCGCCAGGGCAAGTTTTTCCGGAGTCAGCCGCGCCCAAACCGGGTAGAGGGTTTTCAGCCACGGGAACAACGGCTGGTTCACCACCGGTGCCCAGGCCCGGGTCAGGGTTTGATAGAAGTGGTGATGGGTATTGATCAGCCCCGGCAGGACCACATGTTCACGCGCGTCGAAGATGTTGTTGCAAGGCTGGACGGGCTGCTGGCCGGGGCGCAGCAATTCGACGATCACGCCGTCCTGCAGGACGAGACCACCACGGGCATCGAGGTCGTTGGCGGTGAAAATGGCGAGGGGATTCTTTAACCAGGTACGGGTCGCAGGCATGGTGGCCGGCTCCTCTGAAAGTGGGTTCAGGTTAGCCAGCTCAGTGATGCCCTGTCTGCTGATCCAGGGTCGCCCGTTGGATAGGGCGAGGGGTGGAGTTTACTCAGGTTGTGTTGCAGATTTCCAGGGTCTGCCGAGATCCAAATGTGGGAGCGGGCTTGCTCGCGAAGGCGGACTGTCATTCAACATTGATGTCGACTGATATACCGCTTTCGCGAGCAAGCCCGCTCCCACAGGAGCAATGATGCTTTACCAGGGAATCGTTTCGCCCTTGTAGTTGACGAAGTGATGCCCGCCCTTGCCGGCGAAGGCGTTGACCTGGTCAATCAACCCACGGGTACTGGTTTCGACATCAATGTCCGCCCCTTCACCGCCCATGTCCGTCTTGACCCAGCCCGGGTGCAGCGACAGCACGGTCAACGTCTGTTCATCCAGTTGGCTGACGAAACTGTTGGTCATGGAGTTGAGCGCAGCCTTGCTTGCCTTGTACAGCGCCAGTTCCGGGGCGTCGGGCATGGTCACGCTGCCGAGCACCGAGCTCATGAACGCCAACACGCCGCTGCCGTCGCGGATCTGGCCGACGAAGCGCTGGGCCAGGTTGATCGGCGCGACGGCGTTGGTGAAGAACAACTGGCCGACCTCGGCCAGCGTCGCGCCCCCTGGGCTCTGGTTGTCGGGGCCTTTGACGCCGGCATTGACGAACAGCAGGTCGAAGGTTTCACCCTTGAGCTGTTGGCTCAGGGCGATGACGGCTTGCTGGTCGTCCATGTCGAGCTTTTCGATTCGCACCGGGCCCAGCGCTTTCAACGCCTCTGCGTTCTGCGGGTTGCGCACGGTGGCAATCACGTTCCAGCCGTCGCTGAGCAACGTCTTCACCAGACCGAGGCCCAAGCCGCGGGAGGCGCCGATGATCAATGCGTTTTTTGCCGAATTCATGAAGGCATCCTTGAGTGAAAAAGGTCACGGATTTAATGGACAACGCTGCCCGAGCCGTTGTTTCAGCTCGTGACGCAACGCGTCGAGTTCGCTCATGCGGGTTTCGATCAGGTTCAGTTTGTCTTGCAGCAGTTGCGTCACCGCGCAGTCGGGGTCGGGGGCGTTCCACAGGGCGGCGACGCTGGCGCCGATCTCGCCCAAGGTAAAGCCCAGGCGCTGGGCGGTCTTGATATAGAGCACCAGCTGGACCACGTCGGCGGGGTAATCGCGATAGCCATTGGCACTGCGCTGCGCCGCGATCAGGCCGCGCTGTTCGTAGAAGCGCAGCGTGTCACGGCTGACGGCGCAGGCTTGGGCTAATTCACCGATACGCATGGACGACTCCGGGGGGCTTGACCTTGGAGCATACCCCAGGCTTTAGCCTTTTCGCTCCCCAATTATCTGGAGCAACGTGTATGTGGACTTCGATGCAATATCGCCGGGTGGTGCGCGGCAGCGCCTGGTACGACCTTATCGTGTCGGCCGTGCTGGCCACGCCGTGGAGCTTTGCGGCGTTGCACGGTGTGTTGATGAGCCTGACTCAGCTATTTGACCTGCCTGGAGAGCTACCGCCGTTTGCGCCTGCACATCTGTTGATGGTGAATTTGCTGGGCTCGATTGTCTGCGTCTGGGCGGTGCTGCGGATTCGTGATCCGCAACCGCTATATGGGCGTTATGACGCGGTGGGGCGGTTTCTGTTTTCGACCTGGATGCTGTATGCGCTGCTTCATGGGGCCAGTGCGGTGTTGTGGGTTTTCCTGTTTCTGGAGGTGGTGTGGGGCGTCATGCAGACACTGCCCATCCGTGGCGAGGGAGCTTGCTCCCGCTCGACTGCGCAGCAGTCGCCTTCCTAGGAGGGACGCTGCGCGCCCCAGCGGGAGCAAGCTCCCTCGCCACGGGTGTACCTCAATGCCCCGCCTGCCAAGGCTGCCCCAGTGAAACCGGTGCATACAAGCGTGTGCGCACGGCATCCCGGGACAGCAGCACCAGCACCACGATGGTCGCGGCATACGGCAGCATCGCCAGCAAACTCGATGGAATCGCCAGCCCCAAGCCCTGGGCCACCAGGTGCAGGATGCTGGCGAGGCCAAACAGATAGGCGCCCAGCAGCAGGCGCCAGACCCGCCAACTGGCGAAGACCACCAGGGCCAGGGCGATCCAGCCGCGCCCGGCGCTCATGTTCTCGGCCCACATCGGCGTGTAGGCCAACGACAGGTAAGCACCGGCCAACCCCGCCATGGCGCCGCCGAACAGCACCGCCAGGGTTCGCACGCGCAACACCGGCAGGCCCATGGCACTGGCGGCGTCGGGGTTCTCGCCGACAGCCTGGATGATCAACCCGGCGCGGCTTTTCACGATCACCCACGCCACCAGGGCAAACAGCGTGAAGGACAGGTAAACCAGCAGGTCCTGGGCAAACAGCATCCGCCCGATCAGCGGGATGTCACTCAAATAGGGGATCGCCAGCGGCTCGAACCCCGCCAGCGGCTTGCCGACCCAGGCCGCCCCGACAAAGCTCGACAGGCCCACGCCGAAAATCGTCAGCGCCAACCCGGTGGCCACCTGATTGGCGTTGAACACCAGCGCCACCCATGCGAACAGCGCCGACAGCAGCATCCCGGCGGCCATTGCCAACAGCACCCCCAGCCACAGGTTGCCGCTGTTGAAGGCGACGATAAAACCGATCACCGCGCCGAACAGCATCATGCCTTCCTGGCCCAGGTTCAGGACGCCGCTTTTCTCGCAGACCAGTTCACCCAGGGCCACTAGCAGCAAGGGTGTGCCGCAGCGGACCATGGCGTAGAAAATGTTGCTCAACAGGTCGATATCCATTACAGCGCTCCTGCTTGTACGGCGGTGGTCCGGGTGCGCCGGGTCCAGCGCAGGTTCAGGCGTGGCCGGTACAGGATCAGTACGTCACAGGCCAGCAGGAAAAACAGCATCATCCCCTGGAACAGTTGGGTGATTGCCTGGGGCAGGTTGAGCGACATCTGCGCGCTCTCGCCGCCGATGTACAGCAACGCCATCAACAGGCTGGAAAACAGAATGCCGATGGGATTGAGGCGGCCCAGGAACGCCACGGTTATCGCCGCGTAGCCATAGCCCGGCGACACCTGCGGCACCAGTTGGCCGATCGGCCCGGTCACTTCACAGACACCGGCCAGCCCGGCCAGCGCCCCGCTGATCACCAGCGCCAGCCACACCAGCGGTTTCTGGCGAAACCCGGCGAAACCGGCGGCGCGTGCGTCGAGGCCCAGCACTTTGATTTGAAAGCCGACAAAACTTTTCTGCAGCAAGACCCACACCGCTACCAGCGCCAGCAAGGCGAAGTACAACCCGGCATGGACCCGCCCATCTTCCAGCAGCAACGGCAGGCGACTGGCCTCGCCGAACATCGCCGATTCCGGGAAGTTGAAACCCGCCGGGTCCTTCAACGGCCCATGAACGCAAAACAGCAGCAGGTTCAGGGCGATGTAGTTGAGCATGATGCTGGTGAGGATTTCATTGGCATTGAAGCGCGTGCGCAGCCACGCCGTGAGTCCGGCCCAGGCCGCACCGGCCAAGGTCCCGGTCAGTAGAATCAGCACCAGCGCCCAGCGGCTTTGCACACCGATGATGTTCACGGCGAGAGCGCTGCCGGCCAGGGCACCCAACAACAGTTGGCCTTCGGCGCCGATGTTCCAGATTCGCGCCTGATAGGCCACTGCCAGACCGAGGGCGCAGAGTAGGATCGGCAAGGTCTTGACCAGCCACTCGGACACCCCGTAGAGGTCGCTGATCGGCGCGATCAACAAGGTGTACAACGTTTGCAACGGGTCATGACCCAGGGCGATAAAGAGCAGCGAGCCACTGCCCAAGGTCAATACGGCCGCCAGTAGCGGTGAGCACCAGAGCATCAGGCGTGATTGCTGGCCGCGAGGTTCGAGAGAAAGCAGCATGAAAGAACTCCGTTAAACCGACGCGGGGGCAGGGGATGGGGACGTGTCGAACTGGCCGGCCATCCAGCCGCCGACGTCACTGAGTCGGGTCTCGACCGTGGGCTTCAAGACCGACAGTCGTCCAGCGCATAACGCTGCGAGGCGGTCGCTGATCTGGAACAGTTCGTCGAGGTCTTCGGAGATCACCAGGATCGCCGCGCCGGCATCGCGCAGGGCGATCAAGGCGCGATGAATGGTCGCCGCCGCACCGACATCCACGCCCCAGGTCGGGTGGGCAGCCACCAGCAGCTTCGGTTGCTGAAGGATCTCCCGGCCGAGAATGAATTTCTGCAGGTTCCCCCCCGAAAGGCTACGCGCCGGGGTTTGGGTGTCGGGTGTCTTCACGCCAAAGCGGCGGATGATCTCTTCGGCCAAGCGCTCGACCTTACGGCGTCGAATCAGTCCATGGCTGACCAGACCCTGCTGGAAGGCGCTGAGCAAGGCATTGTCTGCCAGGCTCAATTGCGGCACGGCGCCGTGACCCAGACGTTCGGCGGGAACGAAGGCCAGCCCGAGCCGGCGACGGGCATCGGGGCGCAGATGAGCCACGGGTTGCCCGTCGAATCGGATGGTTTCGCCTTGCTGGCGGGGAAGTTGCGTTTCTCCGCTGAGCAACGCCAGCCACTCGTCCTGGCCGTTACCCGCCACGCCGGCGACGCCGACGATTTCGCCGCTGCGCACCTCCAGGTCGATATCCCGCAGCGAGCAGCCGAACGGGTCCGGGTTGTGCCATGACAGTTTGTTGATCTCAAGGAACGCTTTGTCTGCGCTGACCTTGGGGTAGTCGGCGATCAGTCCGGCGCTCTCACCGACCATCAACTGCGCCAATTCACGGTCCGAGCATTGTGCCGGTGTGCAGTGCCCCGACACCCGCCCGCCACGCAGCACCGTGGCGCTGTGACACAACGCCCGAACCTCGGCCAACTTGTGGCTGATAAACAAAATACTGCAGCCTTCGCCTGCCAGGCGACGCAGGGTCACGAACAGGTCGTCGGCTTCCTGGGGAGTGAGCACCGAGGTGGGCTCATCAAGAATCAGCAGTCGAATGTCCTGCATCAGGCAGCGAATGATCTCGACTCGCTGCCGCTCGCCAATTGACAGGCTGTGGACCAGCCGCTGCGGCTCCAGCGCCATGCCGTAGCGGCGGGAAACTTCACGGATCCTGGGTTCCAGGTGAGCCGGCGTACCGGCCGCCGCTCCCATCGCCAGGGCAATGTTCTGCGCAACAGTGAGGGTTTCGAACAGCGAGAAATGCTGGAACACCATGCCGATCCCCAGGCTGCGGGCCTGGGCTGGATTGCGCAGGCTGATCCGCTGGCCTTGCCAGATCACTTCGCCCGAATCCGCCGGGGTGACGCCGTAGATAATTTTCATCAGGGTGCTTTTGCCCGCACCGTTTTCCCCGAGCAAGGCGTGGATCTCTCCGGGCTGGATGCTCAGGTCGATGGCGTCGTTCGCCAGGCAGCCGGGGTAGCGTTTGCTGATCTTGCGCAACTGCAGGCGTGGGACGGAATTGGTGTCGGACATGACAGGCTCGGGTCGATGAACAGGAATGCCGGTGGATAAAGCAATTTCCTGGCCACTAGGTCAGGATTTTGCGTAAACCCCGAATGTCAGGCCCTCAGCGTATAGCCTGGGCACTGTTACCTA
The DNA here is from genome assembly GCF_000585995.1 of Pseudomonas brassicacearum. Taxonomy (NCBI): domain Bacteria; kingdom Pseudomonadati; phylum Pseudomonadota; class Gammaproteobacteria; order Pseudomonadales; family Pseudomonadaceae; genus Pseudomonas; species Pseudomonas brassicacearum. The sequence continues at coordinate 790,935 of NZ_CP007410.1, forward strand.
GGACTCATCCTGCACCGGCTTGGGGCGCGCGCGGTCATCGAGGCCCTGGCTTGCCCTGAAATAGGTGGTTAAAAATTGAGCAAGCAGCTGCAAGCCATGCCCTTCTTGGGGCCGCGAGAGCCATGAACGGGTTATCCACAGATTGCTCCACAGTTATTGTGCGCAAGCCGAACACTCGGGCATAAGCACTGCGTGGCTTTCTTCTAAAGGTGATAAACCGCCCAAGCGATTGTTTTGTTGATGGATTTATCGGTTGGATGGGACGTTGGCTGAAAAGTGAGCAACCCTCTAAAACCCGCATGACAGAAGGGTTACAGAGGAATGTGCTCAGGTTATCCACAAGCAGGTGCACAGTGGATGTGGGCAAGTTGCACGTTTGCGTGGCGCCTTTAAAGGTTGCAGGCCTTCGACTCAGCGCGCTAACAGAATCCGTCCACGGCTCAGGTCGGCCAATTGCTTCTGCAGGGCTTCTATTTGCGCCTCACCCACGGCTATCTGCAAGTCCACTCCATTGGCTGTGAAGGTTTCGTCGTTCACCAGCCCGCCTCGTTCGGCAACCCGCAATTTCACCAGGGCCAGTTCCGCAAACCCGCAGGTACAGCGCAGCGCCACGCGGCTGATCAATTCAATTTTATCGGCGTTTTGCAGGCATTTGTTCGCGCCGCCACCATAGGCCCGGGCCAGCCCGCCGGTGCCCAGTTGAATGCCGCCGTACCAACGGATCACCAGTACCGCGACCTGATCGCAGGCTTGCGCTTCGATGGCTGCCAGGATCGGGCGTCCGGCGGTGCCACCCGGCTCGCCATCGTCGTTGCTGCGGTATTGATCGCCGAGTTTCCAGGCCCAGCAATTGTGCGAGGCGTTGAGGTCGCTGTGCTGTTCGATAAAAGCCTGGGCGTCGGCGGGGCTGGTGATGGGCGCGGCGAAGGTGATGAAGCGGCTTTTGCGAATTTCTTCACGGTATTCGCAAAAGCCGGCAAGGGTAAAGGGCATGGGAGTCTTATAAAGCAGGTGTCAGGCCGCAGCCCTTGAGGATGATGTGGGTCAGGTTGTCGCCGGCATCGATCATGTCCTGTTTGGTCAACTTGCTGCGACCGGTGACACGACAGATCTGGGTGGCGAAGTCGGCGTAATGCTGGGTACTGCCCCAGAGCAGGAAGATGAGATGCACCGGGTCGACCGGGTCCATCTTGCCCGCATCGATCCAGGCCTGGAACACGGCGGCACGGCCATTGAACCAGGCGCGATAGTCCTGGTTGAAGTACTCGGTCAGGCATTCGCCACCGCTGATCACCTCCATGGCGAACAGCCGCGACGCCTGGGGCTGGCGGCGGGAAAACTCCATCTTGGCGCGGATGTAGCGGGTCAGGGCTTCGGCTGGATCATCCTCGGCGGTAAGGGTATTGAAGGTGCTGTCCCACAATTCGATGATGTTGCTCAGTACTGCCACATACAACCCGAGCTTGTTGGTGAAGTAATAGTGCAGGTTTGCCTTGGGCAGCCCGGCCTTCAGGGCGATGGCATTCATGCTGGTGCCTTTGAACCCGTGACGGGCGAACTCATCTTCGGCGGCCTTGAGGATCGTCTCTTCGTTCTTTTGACGAATTCGACTGGTGGGCTTGCCACCGTGGGCTGGGACTTCAAAGGTCATGGACGTTTCCGGGGCTGGGTCTGTGGGGCAAGCAACTGCGTTGATAGCGCACCGGCATCAATCCGACAAGTGCCATCACACTAAAAAACCTCCGTCGATGACCAGGCCAACCTCGAGCAATGTGGGATCAGCGGGTGGCCGCCAGGCTCTCGAGAAAACTTTCCAGCACCAGATGAGGTCGACGGCCCTTGCGGGTGACCGAGGCCAGGCTCAGGTCATAGAAACGCACCGTGGGTTTCAAGGCGCGCAACCGACCCTGCTGGACCCAGAGACTGGCGTAGTGATCTGGCAGGTAACCAATGTAGCGCCCGGTGAGAATCAGGAACGCCATGCCTTCGCGGTCCGAGGCGCTGGCGGTGCAATTGAGTGCCTGGTAATGGGCCTGGATGTCGGCCGGCAGGCGAAAGGTTGGTGCGATCGCGTCCTGGCTATTGAGGCGCGCGTCGTCGAGTTGCTGGTCATCCACATAAAACAACGGATGCCCGACCGCGCAATACAGCAGCGACCGTTCGCTGTAGAGCGGCTGATATTCCAGTCCGGAAAGGGCACTGGCTTGAGGGACCACGCCGACATGCAGGCGGCCGTCGAGCACGCCTTGCTCGACTTCGTTAGGGGCGATCATGCGGATCTGAATCTGCACGTCGGGCCCGCGCTCTTTCAATTGAGCCAGTGCGTGGGTGATGCGCATGTGGGGCAGGGTGACCAGATTGTCGGTCAGGCCGATGGTCAATTCGCCGCGCAAATGCTGGTGCAGGCCGTTGACCTCGGTACGAAAGCTTTCCAGCGCACTCAATAACTGTAACGCCGACTGATAAACCTCACGACCTTCCTCGGTCAGGGAAAACCCCGCCCGTCCGCGCTGGCACAGACGCAGGCCGAGGCGCTGTTCGAGGTCGCTCATCTGCTGGCTGATGGCCGAGCGACCGATGCCGAGCACTGTTTCGGCGGCGGAGAATCCACCGCACTCCACCACGCTGCGGAAAATGCGCAGCAAGCGGATATCAAAGTCGCTGACCTGGGCCAGCGGATCGGGACGGCGAGCGCTCATAGTTTAGTGATCCGCTGACTAAAGGTTAGAAAAGTTGGATTTCATCGACTTTATCGCCGTGGCAACTTAGCTGCAAGAACGCCTTTCGATCCCTGTCGCTTATGTCCTGCGAGGTTTTGTCGATGAACATGCCCCGAACACGCTGCCGGTTCCCTGGCCAGTCAGCTCAAGCTTGATGCCCACTGGATGCCCTACACCGCCAACCGCAATTTCCAACGCGACCCGCGCCTGATCGTCGCCGCCGAAGGCAGCTGGCTGGTGGATGACAAGGGGCGCAAGGTATACGACTCGCTCTCGGGCTTGTGGACATGCGGCGCCGGGCACACCCGCAAGGAAATCCAGGAAGCGGTCGCCAAGCAGCTGGGCACCCTCGATTACTCGCCGGGTTTCCAGTACGGCCATCCGCTGTCGTTCCAACTGGCGGAAAAAATCACCAGCCTGACCCCGGGCAACCTCAACCATGTGTTCTTCACCGACTCTGGCTCCGAGTGCGCCGATACCGCGGTGAAAATGGTCCGCGCCTACTGGCGTCTCAAGGGCCAGGCGACCAAGACCAAGATGATCGGTCGTGCCCGTGGTTATCACGGGGTGAACATTGCCGGCACCAGCCTCGGCGGCGTCAACGGTAACCGTAAGCTGTTCGGCCAGGCCATGATGGACGTCGATCACTTGCCCCACACCTTGCTGGCCAGCAATGCCTATTCCCGTGGCATGCCGAAGGAGGGGGGCATTGCCTTGGCCGATGAGCTGCTGAAGCTAATCGAGTTGCACGATGCCTCCAACATCGCCGCCGTATTCGTCGAACCGATGGCCGGCTCGGCCGGTGTGCTGGTGCCGCCTGAGGGCTACCTCAAGCGCCTGCGGGAAATCTGTGACCAGCACAATATCCTGCTGGTGTTCGATGAAGTGATCACCGGTTTCGGCCGCACCGGTTCGATGTTCGGCGCCGATAGCTTTGGCGTGATCCCGGACCTGATGTGCATTGCCAAGCAAGTCACCAATGGTGCGATCCCTATGGGCGCGGTGATTGCCAGCTCCGAGATCTACCAGACCTTCATGAACCAACCGACACCCGAGTATGCAGTTGAGTTTCCCCATGGCTATACCTACTCGGCGCACCCGGTGGCGTGCGCGGCTGGTCTGGCGGCGCTGGACTTGCTGCAAAAGGAAAACCTGGTGCAGAGCGTGGCTGAGGTCGCGCCACATTTTGAGAATGCATTGCACGGTTTGAAGGGCTCGAAGAACGTCATCGACATTCGTAACTATGGCCTGGCCGGGGCGATCCAGATCGCTGGCCGTGATGGTGACGCCATCGTGCGCCCGTTCGAGGCCGGCATGGCGTTGTGGAAAGCCGGGTTCTATGTGCG